>JBFLZU010000044.1:4082-11118 GCA_040756155.1 Nitrospirota bacterium
CTTCACATCTATCTCACCAATTATTTCTTCATTTATTGTTGCTACAGGTGCAAGACCGCAACAGCCAATACACCCAACAGTCTCAAGTGTCATAGAAAGGTCATAAGTTGTTTCTCCCTGTTTTATATCAAACTCCTTTTCTAAGGCATCAAGAACCTTTTTCCCACCTCTTACATGGCAGGCAGTGCCCATACAGATTTTGACTATATTCTTGCCACGAGGTGTAAAATAAAACTGCTTATAAAAAGACGCTGTGCTGTAAATATCAGAAAGTGGAATATTAAGTCTCTGCGATAGTGTCTTTAATACATCCTCAGGCAAATAATTATATTTCTCCTGGATCCTCTGAAATGCATGGATTAATATTCCTCTCTTTTTCTGATTTTCAGTTAGCACCTCACCGATATGTCCAATTATCTCATCTGCATCTATTTCCATGAGCAACTCCCTTATCTATCTTAAAGTTTTTAGTTGTTTGTTTTTAGTTTTTAGACTAACAACTAATAACTGGACTTTTATCCACCGACTCCTGAATGAACCTTTGCCGCCTTCTCTAACTCTCTTCTTGCAGCCATATCCATAAGAACCCTTTCCATGCCGAACCTTCCTGGTTCATATTTCCTTAACTTAAGCGTATCCCTTGCCCTGTCAATATAATCAAAAGTAAGGGTGAGTATCTTTTCAGGGTCGGGCTCAAAATGAAGTGATCCTTTAAAACGCTCAAACCATACCTCTGTCATAATCTTTGTGACTTCTTTACTGGCTCCAACAGGCGATTCACCACCAAAGATCACCGGAACACCTGATGCAGCAAAATAAAACCCAATAGCAATCGCCTTTTCTGACATCCATTCAGGAGCAATACCGACTGCAGGCATTCCACCAATCTCATCTGAAAGCCCACCCTCTTCTGCCATAGCTGTTGCTATTGTAAGAATCCTTGAATTGTCAATACATGCACCAATATGCAAGATCGGTGGAATCCCAATTGCCTCACATACCTCTCTTAACCCTGGTCCTGCATTTTCTAATGCCATCTCCGGTGTGAGATAACCTGCGGTTCCACATGCCGCAGAGCCACAGCCTGATGAAACAATCAGCACATCATTTTTTATCAGCTCGATTGCTAAGTATCTATGTAGCCCTGTTGATGGAACCCTCGGGTTGTCACATCCAGCAAGTCCAACAACACCACGAATTCTTCCAGCCATAATGGCGTCATTCAGGGGTCTGAATGACGCTCTCCATGAGCCACCCTGCATGTACTCAATGTATTCATGAGAAAAACCTGCAATAACAGGATATTTCTGTGTTATATGACTTCCTCTTTCCATCCTGTTTGGGAAATTGTCAATAGCAATCTTCACTATCTGTCTTGCTATCTCCTTTGCCCTGTGTTCATCATACTCTATATACATTGCATGAGGAATCTTTGCCCTCTCAGATGTTGTTATAACCTTTGTATGGAATTTCTTTGAAATCTCTACAATTGCTGGCATTATACACTGCACATCAACAACCATTGCATCAACCAAGCCTGTCATGATAACAGGTTCCTGATTCGTGAAGCCACCCGCGGTAGGTATCCCACGTCTCATTAGCACTTCATTGGCTGTGCAACAGAGACCACCGAGATTTATTCCCTTTGCTTCCTTTGATTTTGCATATTCTATTATAGCAGGTTCACTTACGACATCTGCTATCATCTCTGCAAGTGAAGGTTCATGACCATGGATAACTATATTCACCTCATCTTCTCTAAAAATGCCCAGGCTCGCCTCAGCCTTAACAGGCATAGGTGTACCGAAGAGTATGTCCGATATATCGGTGGCTATCATGCTTCCACCCCAACCATCTGCAAGGGAAACTTTCAGGGCCTGATTTAAAATGGAGTCTGGGTCTGCATCCATACCCATGGTTGTCCTGTCCATTGTTTCTGCAATTTCCCTATCTATACCTTGTGGGGCGATACCCCATTTCCTCCATCTCTCCTGGGTCTTTTTTGGTGCCCTCTTTAAATAATTAAGCTCACCACGCTGACGACCAAAATCCTCTATAAATTTAAGGGCCACATCCCTTGCAACATCGTTAACAGCTCTTCCATTTCCAAACTCAATACCAAGTATTTCTGCAATCCTATAAAGTTTTCTCACATCCTTTATCTGGAAATCCTTTGCCTCGTCATTGGCAACTGCAAGGAGTGTGAATACCAGATCTCTTCCATGGTCACCATGACAGGCTGCGCCTGCAGCTGCCATCCTTGCGATGTATCTGGCAGCTACCACAGGAAGGGTTGCACCACAAACACCTCTTGCCTCTTTCTCTGCATTTTTCCCCACAAGTCTACATGGTCCCATATGGCATACCTTACAGCATGCACCTGAAGCACCAATGGGGCAGGGCTTCAGTTTTTCTGCGCGTTCAAAGCATGTCTCTAAATTATGGGTTTCACCCCATTCTATTATCCTTTCCGCTGCCTCATTAGCGCTCTTTATTGCTTTATCCATTTGTTACCTCCACGCTTTCAAAGTAGGAAGTAGGAAATGGGAATTGGGAAGTTAAGATTTAACTTCTTACTTCTTACTTCTTACTTCTCACTTGTGTTAAATCATTGACTCCATCTCAAGTGCAGGATGCCCTACGCCTGAAAGGAATTCAAGTAGTTTTTCTGAATCTTCAGCGATGGTCTCATCAGCAATCTTATCAAGCAAATCTGACACACCTTCTTCTTTAGCTCTCTTTTTAAACTCTTCACTAATTCTTTCTTTCAATCCTTTTGTCATCCAGACAATTCTTTTAATACCACCATCTGCATAAAGAAATTTTTTGCTGGTAATGAAGTTTACCCCTATGCCCATGAATCCTGGATTTTGGGTGCCTCCGCCAACAGTCCCTGCCAATGTAGAAAATTTCATTCCGATTGGGGTCATATCTGTGTAGCCACGGTTTACTATCATAACACCATTTGCCTCAGGTATTATTGATACAATACATTCGAAACATCCGCATGATGTCATAGGATTATCCATAATAGTATATAGATTTAAGGTTTCTACACGACCTCCAGAATTACTTTTTAAATATTCATCAACACCTGTCCATCTCCCTTTAACATGGTCAATCATCTCTCCTTTTAAGATAGGCTGATTGCCTCCTGTTGGGTCAATCTCAAAAGCAGCCTTAGTGTCAAGCCAGTTATACGCACCACATAAACCAAGTCTTTCTGGACTTATAACACAGACATGTGTTGGGGCAAATGATTGACATAAAAGACATGAATAGAAGGTATCTACAGATTCATCTATCATACCAGCAAGCCTCTTGTCTCTCTCTTTGTACGACTTTCTTGCTTCCTCTTGAACTGCGAGGACATCCTTTTCATCTAAATAAATGGTAACTTGAACCTTATCAACTATGCTCTTAAATCTGTTGTGAGTCATGGTATTATGTATCACACCTATGTGTCTTAAATTGATCCCTTCATTAAATGCCTGATTGCTTACTCTCATCCATACAATATCTCGCTGACCCATATGCCAGAGTCCTTGCGCTTCATTTATATTATGGTGAAGTTTCCTTTCAATAATAGATTCAAAATCCTTCTGCATCTTTCTGCCTGCAACATCAACCACAATACCCAGTGGCATAACACCACCTTTTTTGAATTTTTCCTCTGCATCGTTTCCAACAATGATTACCTTTTCATCTTCTATCTCATTTAATTCTTTTGTTTTTACCCATTCAAAAGCAGGTGAACGCTGACCGCCAAACTCAATAAACATATCCTCTTTTCTTATCCTCTCGCCCTCAAATGCAGGTCCATAAGCTACAGGAATCGGTGGCTTTTCAACAATTACCTTTAGCCCTCTTACCGCTATCGCTTTCTCGACAATCTTGTTATGGTCAATCTCTCTGTCAACCTCCTCATAAGTACATACACCTGTCGGATGAATAACAGGAACCTCTGTGTCACATACAGCAGGATACCCCATATTAATTGCCCCCGCACCTGTTGACCACTTTATATCATCAAGCTCGCCCAGGACTAAGGCAAAGGCAAAGACCCTCTCCTTAGTATATTTCAGGTGTATCTTGTAATCTCCGGGCTTTTTACCTCCAAAGATAAGGGGTGCCCTTACTGACCAGTCAAGGGCATAAAGTGTGTGTTCTGTATCAGGACCAAGGGGAACAATGTATGTATCCCATCCAAGCTCTACCTTCTTTCGTAAAAGCTGTTTGGTAACACTGTTACCATTTACCTGTCCGGAGAGAAAAATAAGAATATTTTTTTCCTGAAGTTCTCTGACAATCTTTACAGCAGTGTCATCATCAGGTGCAGCACCTATAATCGCAGCAAAACCCGGCATTCTGCCGTCAACGAGCTGGATACCAAGATCCCTCTGGATGGTATCTGTAATAAATCCATTATAGACATAGTTTGTTTCAGGGTCAACCGCTGGCTCAAGTCCATTAATATATCTTAATGCCAGAATAATCTCCTCTGCAAAAAGTGTAGCCATCCCTGAATCAAGGGCCTCTCCAAGATATGGTTTCCATAGATGTTCTTCAGGCTCTTGATGAAGTAATTCCTTTGCCATTCCAAGGGCAACCCTCATATCAGCAGGTGTTTTAACAGCAAAGCCTGTCATAGCATAAATCATAGGAAGATAAAATGCTGTGTCAGGGAATTCAAATACAAAATCTTTGCCCTTTTCAGCTATAGTTTTTTCAAGCATCTCTTCAGCTTCTTTAACGAGATGGTGAGCGCCCCTTATGGCTGCTGATGCAATAATCTTTGACATAACCAGTATTCTCCTTTTCTGTCTATTTTAGAGACTAAGAGAAAATAAAGTTTATGATTTAAATCAGGAATTTAAAAGTTTAAACAACAGTCACTTTACCTGTCAAGCAAAAAGTGTTTTTAACTTATTACTGCTATCGGAACAGGCGAGAATGTAATTATAAAAACGATAAAAGAGAGCCAACCGATACCTTTTCTCCGATTATCGAGTGGTATGATCGGGTATAAAAGTGGTGGATGTTTTGTGCCGATGAGCAGGAGCAAGACCCCCCACAGTAGCCATCCCTGCCATGCGAATATACCAAGAATTATTAATAAGGGTATCATCAATCGGGAGACAATTCCATGCCATCTTCCTAAGGCGGCATATACGATATGCCCTCCATCGAGTTGCCCCACTGGAATAAGGTTCATAGATGTTACGAAAAGCCCTATCCAACCAGCAAATGCTACAGGATGAAGATATATATCGTAGTCTTCTGCATTTATCCCGAGAACCACCCTCGTTAGCAATGAAAATATTATTGAGGTTCCAAGAGAAAGTCCCCCCTCTTTAGCCATCCCTGCTGGTTCTAACCTTGATAGACTCAACCCTATAGCTACTGCAGCCGTTGCGACAACAAATCCCGAAAGAGGGCCTGCTGCCCCTATATCAAGGAGTGCCCTTTTATCCCTTATAGGAGGGCGCATTTTGATCAGTGCACCGAATGTCCCGATTGGAAATGGTGGGGCTGGAATGAAATACGGTAATGTAACACTCACACCGTGAAGCCTCGATGCTATGAAATGTCCGAATTCGTGTGTCAGTAGTATGCCGAGGAGTGTAAATGAGAAAGGTATACCTTTGCTTATCTGTCTAATATCTGCAAAAGGATCTACACCCGCGTTTAATGCGCCTGCTAATAGGGTTGTAAAGAGTGTAGCAATGAACAGGACGATATGGATGACAGTTGGTTTTCCATTCATAGGTGACTCCGTTCTGATGAAGATGTCACCATTAAAACCCTCCTTTTTTAGAACTCCGTATCCGCAAAATTGCTTTTAATATAATATGATATGAGAGTAAGCCAGCCAGTATGCCGAGTATAAAGGTTCCGATTACAAATGGCAAGAGGATTGATTCTAACTGAATGAGGAGATTTTTAATCCCGAGATCTTTCCATGGAATACTGGATATTGTTATCTGCTGGTCAAGAATTACCATACCTAACCAGAGACTCGGTCCGTAGATAAAGGCTATGGTCCATGGATTATTTACCAGAGTGCCTGTGAGTGTCACGACCTTGTTCAATCTAAATGCCCATGATAGTAAGATAGCACTTATGGTATGAAGTCCGTAAGATGGGGTAAAGGCGACGAATACCCCGATAGCAAACGATGCCGCAATACGGTGTGGAGATTCCTTAATACTCAGTATGCTTCTAATCCTATCCCTTAAACCCATCTTGTTCTCCAAGAAAAATACAAATCCAAAATCCAAATATCTAAATCCTAAACAAATTCAAATTACCTAAATTCAAAACAGTCTTAAGTATTTGGATTTAAATATTGTTTAGGATTTAGGATTTCGAATTTAGGATTTCTTAAAATGGTCGTACCCTCCTGCCATCAATTTATTTCTTTTGCCTTTACTATCGACAATTGTTACACCGGCATCTACAGGTAGAATCTTACCTATGATGGTTGCAGAAAGCCTTTTGGTAACCTCTCCTGCCAGTCCCTCAGGTGCTGTAAATAGTAGCTCGTAATCCTCTCCTCCATTTAATGCATACCAGATGGGATTGCAGCCAGATTTTTCCGCAATCTCTCTCAATTCATCGGATAAAGGAATTGATGTGGAATATATCTCTGCCCCAACACCACTCTCTTCACATATATGCCATAGATCAGAGGAAAGTCCATCGCTGATGTCTATCATGGATGTTGCCAGACGGTTAAGTGCTATCGTCCTCCCTTCCTTGATTCTCGGCTGAGGCATCAGATGCCTTCTTATCAAAAACTCCTCGTTGGATCCCCAAATGGAACACCCTAGTATCTTGTGATTTTTTGAAGTTTCTCTCCTGTCTCCTGACTTCTGACTTCTGATTTCTGACTTCTGACTTTTTCTAAGTATCTCCAGTCCCATCGCTGAATCGCCAAGTGTACCTGTTACAAAGATCACATCGCTCACACTGGCACCCGATCTTTTGATATACAGGCTATCTTCTATCTCACCTGTGATACAGACGTTTATCA
>JBFLZU010000045.1 GCA_040756155.1 Nitrospirota bacterium
AATCTTTCTCTATTTATTTAAGACATTATATTACCATAACCTTACGCAATCTTTAAAGATTATTTTATACAAGGAGAGTGGTGAGGATATTGACAACCAGAAAGTTATCTGATACCGTTGAAGCGTATAAGCCACATGACATGGCTTTTTTCCTCATTTATAATCTCATCAACAATTTCTTCTTCCTTGACTAAACCTCTTATGCCATAAAAATAAAGTAATGTCTCTTTCTCAAAACCAATAGCAAAATTAATAGCGTCTACTCCTGTTCTTATATGCTTAAGTGAAGGTAGGGATTTATTTCTGCCAAGGAAGAATTCTGATTCAACAATAGCCCTTAAATATTGAGAAACAACTTCCCATCCTTCTGGTTCTTCGTCACCTACTATTTCTTTTAGTTCGGAAAAGGTCTTTTCATGTCGTAATTCTTTTACTGCAAGCATTTCAAAGAGCTTTCTCAGCCCTTCATCTTCTTCAAATCTCCTTGCCATTTCAGTATAAAATTCATAGCCAAGTTTTTCTGTCTGAACAGCCTGTTCAATAATCTCTCTTATAGAAAACCTTTCCATATTCCCTCCTCACCCATAACTCAAAACTTTATCATGTCTTAGGACAATCATCAATCCGCTCAAAGCCCCTCCCATGTAGGGGGGACAACCCTTATCTTCTATCGCTTTCATTCTCATAGCCCTCCTTCTACAGCATCTCTAAATTCCACTGTTCAAGGTCTTTTTTTATACCACTTATATCTGTTTTGTTCTCAATGGCTTTAATTATCTTTGCCCTCTCTTTTATGTCACCGTAAAGAATTGTGCCAATGATGGAGTTGTCTTTAATTACTATTTTTTTGTATATGAAATTATCACTGTCTTTTACCACTATTGATTCATTTTTTCCTTCAGCATCAATATCTCCGGCTGCAACAAGGTCTATACCTACAACCTTTAGCATGTTAGATATAATGGTGCCCTCATAAACAGTGCTTCCACCTGCCATATTTATCCCTGCAACTTCACCCTGTTTTTCGGCTGCAGGCCATATGCCGTAAAAAATGCCATTATGCTGTATCAGATCTCCAGCTGCATAAATATCCTGCAGCTCAGTTTCCATCCTGTCATTGACAATCAAACCTTTTTCTACTTTCAGTCCGAGATTTTGAACAAGAACCGCATTCGGTCTGACTCCTGCTGAAATGATTATCATATCACAATCTATACGCCTGCCATCATCAAGTATGAGTGTTTCTACCTTACTGTCTCCGGTTATCTCTTTTGATTTTGCTCCGAGATAGAACTTAAATCCCATCTTTTCCATCTGTGCCTTGAGTATCCCTGCACCATCAGGATCCATCTGTCTTGGAAGAAGCCTCGGGAAGAACTCAACCACCGTAATAGAACTGCCAGCCTTTCTAAGGGCATTTCCTACCTCAAGACCTAAAACTCCGCCTCCTATGAGAAGGACACGATTTGCCTTTTTTGCATATTCTCTTATTGCAATCGCATCTTTTAAAGTCCTGAGTGTGAAGACTCCATTTTTGTCAGAACCAGGGATGGAAGGCACAAAAGATATACCTCCTGTTGCTATTAGAAGGCGGTCGTATTTTATCCTTTCACCGGAAAATGTTATGACTTCCTTTTTTTCATTGTCTATGTCTGTTACTGTAGTGTTCAGAATGATCTCGATTTTATTTTCCTCATACCATTTGTCTTTCCTTATCATTAGCCCTTTTTCATCAATGTCGCCTGAGAGGAATTCCATGAGCCTTATCTTGCTATAAAAAGGGTACGCCTCGTCAGTAATGATTGTTATTCTGCCTTCGCTGTCTATTTTTCTGATATTAGCTGCTGCCGTTGCACCTGCAACTCCGCTTCCGATGACAACATATTTCATTATCCGTCTCCTGTATTGCAAGATAATTATAAAAACAGGCTCTTGGCGGAAACATGTAAAAGATAAAAAAAGTTCTTAAATTAAATTTTAAAGCAATATCAATATTTGTCAAGTAATCATTGACTGAGAACTGAATAGAGGGACACTTCCCATATTATTTTCTAAAAGGAAACTGCCCGCAACGGCAGATAACATGCTGAAATAGTAAAAATCGACATTAGAAAACAACTGTAGAAGATCAAACTTCAGGTTAGGTTTTTCACGACGAGGTCACCTACCTCTGTAGTTGTATGCCCCATCTTCCCGGCGGAAAGACTTTTAAGGTGTTTACCAGTAACTTCCATTACTGCCTTCTCTATTGCTATCGCGGATTCTTCCTCCCCGAGATGTTCAAGCATCATTCCGCCTGCACATATGGCTGCAAGCGGGTTAATCATATTTTTACCTGCGTATTTTGGGGCAGAACCACCGATGGGCTCAAACATCGAAACACCATCCGGGCTTATATTTCCACCAGCGGCAATCCCCATGCCTCCCTGTATCATAGCACCAAGGTCTGTGATTATATCTCCGAACATGTTGTCTGTAACGATAACATCAAACCACTCCGGGTTCTTTACAAACCACATTGTTATGGCATCTACATGGGCATAATCCGTCTTTATATCGGGATACTCATTTGCAACTTCATAAAACACCCTTTCCCATAGATCAAAGGCATAGGTCAGGACATTGGTCTTTCCGCACAGGGTGAGTTTTTTATCCTTATTGCGTCTCTTACAATACTCAAAGGCATAGCGGATACATCTTTCGACACCCATGCGGGTGTTTATGGACTCTTGTATCGCAATCTCATGTGGGGTACCCTTCCTTAAAAAACCACCCGCACCTGCATAGAAACCCTCTGTATTTTCCCTGACAACCACAAAATCTATGTCTTCTGGCTTCTTGTCTTTCAGAGGGCAGTCAACTCCTGGATAGAGTTTGACAGGTCTGAGGTTTATATACTGGTCGAGTTCGAATCGTAGTCTTAGTAATATGCCCTTTTCAAGGATGCCGGGTTTTACATCGGGATGACCTATAGCTCCAAGATAAATAGCATCAAAGCCTCTTAGTTCATCTATTGCTGAATCAGGTAGAACCTCTCCTGTCCTTAGATACCTTTCCCCACCAAAGTCAAAATATGTGAAGTCAAGTTTAAGGTTATCCCTTTCGGATACTGCATTGAGAACCTTCAGCCCTTCCCTGATTACTTCAGGGCCTGTCCCATCACCTGGAACAACTGCAATCTTATAAGATTTCATTTGTATTTTTCCTTTTTAACTTTCAACTCTTAACTCTCAACTTTCAACTTCCGTCCCACCCATTCCATCAACCCTCCTGCCATTATCAACTCCTGCATAAAGGGAGGAACAGGTTTTGCGTTGTACTGCTTATCTTTTGTAAGATTAATGATAATTCCGCTGTCTGCATTGACTTCAACTACATCGCCTTCGTTTATATTATTAGATGCCTCTTCTGACTCGAATATTGGTAGCCCCATATTAAAAGCATTCCTGTAAAATATCCTTGCAAATGACCTCGCAATAACACATGAAACACCTGCAGCCTTTATCGCAATAGGTGCATGCTCCCTTGAGGAACCGCAGCCGAAGTTTTTCCCAGCGACGATAATATCACCTTTATTCACTTTCTTTACAAATTCAGGAACAACATCCTCCATACAGTGGGCTGCAAGTTCCAGAGGCTCGATTGTATTGAGATACCTTGCAGGTATAATATCATCGGTATTTATATCATCACCGAACTTCCATGCCTTGCCTTTTAAAATCATCTCAGTTCCTCTGGACTGGCGATTCGCCCAAGTACTGCTGATGCTGCCGCAACCGCAGGATTGCTGAGGTAGACCTCACTTTCAGGATGCCCCATCCTTCCAACAAAGTTTCTGTTCGTTGTGGCAATCGCTCTTTCACCATTTGCGAGTATTCCCATATGTCCTCCAAGACAGGGACCGCATGTTGGTGTACTTACAGCGGCGTCAGCATCAAGGAATGTCTCGATAAGCCCTTCATTAATTGCCTGTCTGTAAATCCTCTGGGTCGCAGGTATAACTATTAGCCTTACATAAGGATGCACTTTTCTGCCTCTGAGTACCTCTGCAACAATCCTGAGATCCTCAAGTCTTCCGTTTGTGCATGAGCCTATAAATGCCTGGTCAATCGTAATATTAGAAAGTTTACCAACAGGCTTTACATTAGAAGGAAGAGGTGGACATGCAACCAGTGGTTCAAGACCTGTGCAATCGTACTCCCTTATATCTGTATACCTTGCATCTATATCGCTCTGATAGAATTTATAGCCTTTTTTCTTTATTGACTCTGGACTGAAGACTATCGACTGTTTTACATACTCTTCTGTAATCTTATCAGGTGCAATAATGCCATTTTTGCCACCCGCTTCTATTGCCATGTTACACATGGTAAGCCTTCCCGCCATATCAAGGGCGTCTATAACCTCACCCGCAAACTCCATCGCCATGTAAAGTGCACCATCAACACCGATATCTCCGATGACATGGAGTATAAGGTCTTTACCTCCAACCCATTTTTTCAAATGTCCTCTGTAAATGAATTTCATAGATTCAGGTACCCTGAACCAGAGTTCACCTGTAATCATAGCCGCAGCCACATCGGTAGAGCCAACACCTGTTGAGAATGCACCGAGTCCTCCGTATGTGCATGTATGGCTATCAGCACCAACAACAAGGTCGCCAGGGAGAACTATCCCCTGTTCAGGGAGTAAGGCATGCTCGATGCCCATTCTCCCTACCTCAAAATAAAGATTGAGTTTCTGTTCTTTTGCAAAGTCGCGAAGTATCTTACACTGTTCTGCAGACGCTATGTCTTTGTTTGGTGCAAAGTGGTCCGGGATAAGTACAACCCCGTTGTTGTCAAATACCTTTTTAGCACCAGATTTTTTAAATTCCTTTATCGCTATGGGTGCTGTGATGTCGTTGGCAAGAATTATATCCACATTTGCATTAATAAGTTCTCCTGGTTCAACAAGCTCTTTACCACAGTGTGCAGCGAGTATTTTTTCTGTAATCGTCATCCCCATTTTTTGTTTTATTACGGCACATCTGAGCTCCTCGTTCCTCTTGCCTCCTTCCAGTAAGCGAGTTTGTTAAGGGCGTTAATATACGCCTTTGCACTTGCAACAATAATGTCTGTATCAGAGCCCTGTCCTGTTACTGTCTTTCCGCCTTCTTCAAGTTTTACAGTAACCTCTCCAAGGGCATCTGTTCCTCCTGTGATACCTTTTACATTATATGAGAGCAGTCTGCTCTTGGTCTCTGTGATAGAGGTTATTGTTTTATACACGGCATCGACAGGACCATCGCCATAATCGGTCTCCTCTACTGTTCTATCGTCTATGCCGAGTCTTACAGTTGCAGTAGGTCTCTGTGATGTGCCGCTTTTGACAAAGAGATCGATGATTCTATATTTCTCAGGTATTCTGTAAACCTCTTCTGTAACGATAGCCTCTATATCTTCATCGAACATCTCCTTTTTCTGGTCAGCAATCTTTTTAAATCTCTCGAAAGCCCTGTTAATTTCATCCTCAGAAAGCGTATATCCAAATTCTCTCAGTCTCTCTCTGAAGGCATGTCTACCAGAATGTTTTCCGAGAACAAGTCTGGCACTCGGTAGCCCGATGATATCAGGACGGATTATCTCATATGTCGTTTTTTCCTTTAGAAGCCCATCTTGATGTATTCCTGACTCATGGGCAAAGGCATTTGCTCCGACTATAGCCTTATTAGGCTGTACAGGTATACCTGTTATCTTTGTTATGAGTCTGCTTGACCGCATAATCTCGTCAGTTTTTATATTTGTATCGGCATGGAAAAAGTCTTTGCGGGTTCTTAAACTCATTACAACCTCTTCGAGAGAGCAGTTGCCTGCCCGTTCGCCTATACCGTTTATCGTGCACTCTACCTGTCCTGCGCCGTTTATAATGGCAGAGAGAGCATTTGCAACAGCCAGCCCTAAGTCATTATGGCAGTGCACTGAAATAACTGCCCTGTCAATATTCCTGACCCTTTCTCTTAGCGTCTTTATGAGATTTCCGAATTCATCAGGCATGGCGTATCCGACAGTATCAGGGATATTCACTGTAGATGCACCTGCATCAATAACAGCTTCGACGACCTCTGAAAGGTATATGGGGTCTGTCCTTGTGGCATCCATAGGGGAGAATTCCACATCCTCTTCGAGGGCTTTTGCAAGCCTTACCATCTCTACAGATCTCTTTAGAGCCTCCTCACGGCTTATCCTAAACTGGTATTTGAGGTGTATGTCAGATGTAGAGTGGAATGTATGTATCCGCCGCTTGGGTGCATCTTTTATCGCCTCCCATGCCCTCTGTATGTCCTCTTCTTTAGCCCTTGCAAGACTACATATAACAGGACCTACTACTTCATTGCTAATTCTCTTTATTGCCTCGAAATCCCCCTCAGAACTTATAGCAAAGCCCGCCTCTATTACATCCACACCTAAACGAGCGAGTTGCTTTGCTACCTGAAGTTTTTCATCTACTGTCATCGAAGCCCCGGGAGATTGCTCCCCATCACGCAATGTTGTATCAAAAATCTTTATAATCCTGCTCATCTCCGTGAATCTACCTCTTCCTGCGGAGTTTCTTCGAGTTCCTTTCTTTTAGGGTAAGATATAATTTCCTCCACAATTCCCCAGATAATATATGCCATTGAGAATACAAAAAGCATCACGGGTGGATGAATTACTATAACCGCAAGTATCAATACTGAAATTACTAATATCCAGAATGGCTTCCTCTTTTTGAATTCCATTTCTTTGACGCCGTGATACTTTATTGTGCTGACCATAAGAAACGCAAGAAGATATACGAGGGCGATTATGAGGTAGTTCTTGCCATAAAGTTTATCCCATATATCTTCGTAGAACAATACCAACGTGGCAACGGTAATCGCTGCTGCAGGTATGGGAAGCCCTGTGAAGTGTTTACTCTCTGAGCTTCCCATTTGAATATTGAACCTCGCAAGGCGAAGTGCACCACAAACAACAAAGAGAAAAGCAGCAGCCCATCCGAATCTGCCAAATGGAATAAGTGCCCACATATATGCAAGCATCGCTGGTGCAACACCAAAAGCAACAACATCGGAGAGAGAATCTAATTCGATACCGAACCTTGTCGTCGAATGTGTAGCCCTTGCTACCCACCCATCAAGCATATCAAATAAAGAAGCCACCATAATTGCCCATGCAGAGCTCTCAAAATTTCCCTTTATAGCGGAAACGATCGCATAAAAACCACAGAAAAGACTGATTATTGTAAGAAAGCTTGGAAGGATGTATATACCTTTCTTCATTCCCAGCTTTGCATCCCTTAATCTTCTCTTCCTTTTGCTCATCGTAATACCCCGATAATGGTGCTACCACCTTTTACCTTATCACCAATCTTAACGAGCAAGGATATCTTAGATGGCAGAAATACATCGACCCTCGAACCAAATCTTATCAGCCCATATCGCTGTCCTCTCTCTACATCGTCATCAATATTTAACCAACATACTACTCTTCTTGCTATAACCCCTGCTATCTGTTTTAAAAGTACTATATCTTCCCCGGATTTTATAACAACTGCCACCTGTTCATTAAGTTCAGAGGCTTTCTCTCTGAAAGCAGCAAGGAATTTTCCAGGGATAGATCGGACATCTATAATCTTACCACTGCACGGTATACGATTAATATGCACATTGAATACTGAGAGGAAGATGCTAATCTGCACCGTGTCGCTTTTTAAATAATCTTTCTCAAATACTTTTTTTATCTGCACCACCTTACCATCAGCAGGTGAAACAAAAATGCCTTCACCTTCCGGTATCTTTCTTTCAGGGTTTCTAAAGAAAAAAACAACAAAGGCAGCAAGAGAAAGTGGCAAGATACTCAGAAAGTTGTATCCGACAAGAAATACTATCAGGACAATTAAAAGTAATGGAATAATAAACGGGAAACCCTCAGGGACAACAGGCATCCTTTCATATCTTTCTCTAATTCTTTGATTTGTCAACCAGCTTCCCCTTCTGGAGCCACGGCATCATCGCCCTTAATCTTGCGCCTACCTCTTCAATTGGATGCATTTCACCCTTTGCAGTCAAGGCATTAAAAACTGGTTTATTTGCTCTGCATTCCATGATCCATTCCTTTGCAAATTGGCCTGTTTGTACCTCGTTCAATATCTTTTTCATCTCTTTTCTTGTCTCTTCGGTTATGATTCGTGGTCCACGGGTCAGGTCACCATACTGTGCGGTATTGCTTATCGAATATCTCATGTTTGTGATACCACCTTCGTGTATTAAATCTGCAATAAGTTTTACCTCATGCAGACATTCAAAATATGCCATCTCTTGGGAATACCCTGCCTCAATAAGGGTCTCAAATGCAGCTAATATGAGTGATGTGAGTCCACCACAGAGCACTACCTGTTCACCAAAGAGGTCTGTTTCAGTCTCTTCCCTGAAGGTAGTCTCTATAATACCCGCTCTTCCGCCACCAATAGCTGATGCATAAGCAAGTGCTATATCCTTTGATTTTTTAGAGGGATCCTGTTTAACTGCGATAAGCATAGGGAGTCCACTACCTTTCAAATACTCGCTTCTCAGGAGATGACCTGGCCCCTTTGGCGCAACCATAAAGACATTACAGTCAGATGGTGGAACAATCTGTCCAAAATGGATATTAAAGCCATGCGCAAACCCAAGAAATGCACCTTCCTTGAGGTTTGGTGCGATTTCCTGTCTATAGACATCTGCCATATACTCATCAGGGACAAGCATCATAATAATGTCTGCCTGTCCTGCAGCATTTCCAGCAGAATATACCTTAAACCCTGCTGATTCAGCCTTCTCCCATGTCTTGCCTTTCCTCGCACCGACAATAACATCCAAGCCACTATCTTTAAGGTTATTTGCATGTGCATGTCCCTGACTCCCGTATCCAATTATCGCTATCTTTTTCCCATCAAGTATCTTTTTATCTGTATCTCTGTCATAGTATACTTTTAGCATCATATCCTCCTCTCTACGAGTCGTAGACTTACATTTCGCGTTTCTTAACACCTTCTCTTGCTATAGCGACTTTACCTGTCCTTACAAGTTCTTTTATCCCCATAGGTCTCAGAAGCTCTATAGCGGCTTCTATCTTTTTTTCATCCCCTGTAATCTGTATCGTGTATGTCCTCGGGCTTGAATCCACAATCCTCCCTCTGAATATTTCTGCAATCCTTAAGGTTTCAGCCCTGTCTTCCGGTTTTGGTGTTATTTTAATTAAAATCATTTCTCTTTCAACATGATCCATCTCCGTAAGGTCTACAACCTTGATTACATCTATCAGTTTGTTAAGTTGTTTGGTAATCTGCTCGATAATCCTGTCGTCACCCTGTGTAACTATTGTCATCAAGGATATCTGAGGATCAAGGGTCTCTCCTACAGAAAGACTTTCTATATTGAAGCCTCTGCCACTGAACAGACCAGCAACACGTGAGAGAACACCAAATTTATTTTCAACGAGCAGGGATATCGTATGTCTCATTATTTCACCGCCTTTAGTTTTTTCTCAGGCTGTTTTGTCTCCTCGCCAAAAATCATCTCATGGATTGCACCACCTGCTGGCACCATCGGAAACACCTTCTCTCTCCAGTCAACAAAGAAGTCCATAAATACGGTATTCTTTATCCTTAGCGCCTCTTTAATGACAGGCTCTACTTCACTTGGCTTTTTAGCCCTCAGACCTACAGCCCCGTAAGCCTCAGCTACCTTAACAAAATCCGGGACTTGTTCTGTATGGAGGTAGCTATATGAGTATCGTTCTCTGAAGAATAACTCCTGCCACTGACGGACCATCCCGAGGTATTGATTGTTAAGTATCGCAACCTTTATCTTGAGTTTATGGATTACAGCCGTAGCAAGTTCCTGGATATTCATCTGTATACTTCCATCCCCTGCAATATCAATAACAAGTTTATCAGGAAAGGCAATCTGTGCACCTATAGCAGCAGGAAACCCATATCCCATGGTGCCAAGACCACCAGAGCTCAACAGGGTCCTTGGCTTATGGAACTTGTAAAACTGTGCTGTCCACATCTGGTTCTGTCCGACCTCTGTCGTAATTATGGCGTCTCCCTTTGTAAGTTCATATATCTTTTCAATGACAAACTGTGGCTTTATAATATCTTCATCCCATGCATATGTGAGAGGTCTTTCTCTTTTCCATTCGTCTATCTGTTTAAGCCATGCCTTTCTTATCTCAGACCACTGTTCTTTTACCTCATCCTTAAGGATTTCATTGAGGTCTTTAAGAACCAGCTTTACATCACCCACGATAGGTATATCCACCCTTACATTCTTTCTTATCGAGGTCGGGTCTATATCTATGTGGATAATCTTCGCATCAGGAGCAAAACCCTCAACCCTGCCTGTTACCCTGTCATCAAAACGAGCACCAATTGCGATTATCAAATCTGAGTTATGTATAGCCATGTTGGCATAATAACTTCCATGCATCCCGAGCATTCCAAGAGAAAGGGAATCATCTCCTGGGAATCCACCAAGACCCATGAGCGTCATTGCCACAGGTATCTGTGTATGTTCTGCAAGCCATATCAATTCCTCAGAGGCATTAGAAAGGATTACACCACCTCCTGCATATATAACAGGTTTCCTTGCCTTTGCTATTGCAACTGCAGCCTGTTTAATCTGCCACCTGTTACCAGCATATGTTGGGTTATAACTCCTTATATTTATCTCTTCTGGATAAATAAATTCACTCTTGCCAGCAGTGACATCCTTCGGTAGATCAACAAGCACAGGACCTGGCCTGCCAGAAGTAGCAATGTGAAATGCCTCTTTTATTATACTTGCAATATCTCTTATATCCTTAACAAGGTAGTTATACTTTGTGCATGGTCTTGAAATACCAACTATGTCCGCCTCCTGGAAGGCATCATTACCAATAAGTTTTGTTGGAACCTGTCCAGAAAATATAATGACTGGTATTGAGTCCATAAAGGCGTTTGCTATCCCGGTAACGGTATTTGTGGCACCAGGACCTGATGTAACTAAAACAACACCGGGCTTACCTGATGCCCTTGCATACCCATCTGCTGCATGTGTTGCCCCCTGTTCGTGTCTCGTAAGTATCACTCTTAGATCCTTGTCGTCATAAAGAAGATCAAATATATTCAACACAACACCACCTGGATAACCAAATATGGTATCAACTTTTTCTTTTTTAAGACACTCTATGAATATCTCAGCACCTGTCAATTTCATTTACTGCTCACTCCTCACTCTTTATTTTTCACTTCTCACTTTCACTGTATCTATAATTGCTCCTGTATTTGCAGACTTAACCATCTGTGCATACCTTGCGAGGTATCCTGACCGTATCTTTGGTTTTGGAGGATACCATGCACTCAACCTGTCCTTTATCTCTTTATCACTCAGTTTAACATCAATCCGCCGTTTTTGTATATCTATAAGTATCCTATCTCCATCTTTAAGTATGGCGATTGGACCTCCTTCCATTGCCTCAGGTGAGATGTGTCCGATACATGGTCCCCTTGTTCCTCCAGAGAACCTTCCATCCGTTATCAGGGCAACAGAATCTGACAATCCCATACCAGCAATCGTAGCTGTAGGAGAGAGCATCTCCCTCATTCCCGGACCACCCTTAGGACCCTCATACCGTATAACAACCACATCACCACTTTTTATATTTCCAGTAACTATTGCCTTCATTGCATCCTCTTCAGAATTAAATACCCTCGCATTTCCAGTAAAACGCATCATATCTTTGCTTACGGCGGTCTGTTTGGCCACACATCCGTCTGGAGCAAGATTACCTTTTAGAACTGCTATACCACCTTCTTTGTGATATGGATTTGACAATGGTCTTATAACCTCGCTATCTGTAATGGCTGATGCCTCAGCTATATCCATGATCCTTCTACCTGATACAGTGATGTTATTATTAATTCTTTCCTTCAGTCTCGACAGCACCGCTGGTATTCCACCTGCAAACTCAAGGTCTTCAAGGTAATATCTACCTGCTGGCAACATATCAGATATATGAGGTGTCTTTCTGCTTATTCTGTCAAAAAGTGACAGTTGTATATCTACCCCTGCCTCATAAGCAATAGCAGGGATATGAAGTGCAGTGTTGGTCGAACCTCCAAGCGCCATATCCACCATTATGGCGTTTTCAAATGCCTCCTTTGTCATTATCTTCTTTGGTGTAATACCCCTTTTTATAAGTTCGACTATCTTTACACCGCTATCAAAGGCTATCTGCCTTTTCTTTGAAGAGACCGCTAATGCTGTTGCACAACCACTCAATGACATTCCCAGCGCTTCTGTAACACATGCCATCGTGTTTGCAGTATACATACCCTGACATGACCCTGGACCAGGACACGCACAGCGTTCCAGATCTTTAAGTTCTGCATTGGTAATTTCACCTTTTTTATATTTACCGATTGCCTCAAAGGTATCGTTTACCAGTGAAAGCCTTCTGCCTCCAAGACGGCCTGAATACATGGGTCCTGCAGTAACTACAATAGATGGTATATTTATCCTTGCTGCTGCCATAAGCATCCCCGGCGTAATCTTATCGCAATTGGTAAGAAGAACAAGACCATCAAAGGCGTGCGCCTCAGTTATACATTCAATCATATCAGCAATTAATTCCCTTGATGGTAAAGAATAGTGCATCCCCCTGTGTCCCATAGCTATACCATCACATATCCCTGGTATACCGAAGAAGAATGGGTATCCTCCACCTGTATGAACACCCTTTTCTATGAATCGTTCGAGGTCGCGCATCCCGATATGTCCAGGGATTATGTCAGTAAAACTTGTGGCTATACCTATTAGAGGTTTTTTTAACTCAGATGGAGTTATACCCGTAGCAAAAAGGAGTGCCCTGTGTGGAGCCCTCTCTATACCTTTTTTTATCCTGTTACTTTTCATAAGACTTTTTCCTTTGAAATCAAATACTACCATGACTTCTCTTATTCGTCAATACAAATAAGGGAAAGTAGCGTATACTTTCCCCCTCTTTAACTTCTGAACAAATCTTTAAAAAATCTCAAATCTTAAATTCGAAATCTAGTTAATAACTCCCTGAAACATCTGTCTCTTATAATCTCTGATAATTTCAGCCATTCTGTCCTTTTTGAGAAGTTTCTGTTTCTGGATACGTTTCCTCTCTATCTCCTCTTCTGTACTAAGGAATTTCCTTTTGTCTATCTCGGAGAGCATCTCTTCTAAGTTCTTGTGTTCTTCCTCCAATCTGCGGTACTCCTCGCTCTCCTTTCTCAAGATATCTATGACCTCTGAGTCGCTAAGAAGTTCCATACATCCACCTCCTTCGCTCTTGTTATTGCGAGCCCTCAATTAGACCCTGAACACATATAAAATTTATCACACCGATAACAAAAAAACAAGCCCTTCGATTAATATTTTAAGAATAGTCTTCCCCACCCAGTCTTAAGGATTTCTTTTACCCTCTTTCTCCCGATAAAAGGATACCAGTAAAGATCGTGATAAACTATAGAGGCTAAATATGACCATGGGACAATAAATGTCCTCAGCAAAAGTCTTTCAATCGGCTTCAGAGGTCCCCAGTAAATTATCTTCTGTCCCCTGCTCGCAAAGGTGTTCTCACTGCCACTGAATCCGAAGTTTACTCGAGAGATATCCTCTCCCACGATTTCTATCTCCCTCATATCACCACAGCCGAGTCCTGCCTCATGGGCAAGACGGATAAATTTCAGGGACATTGGGTCAAATCCCATCATCTTTGCAGCGACTGCATCTATAGCCACCTGGTCTCCACTTGCGAGTATGTAGTCTTTCACATAGGGAACCATGCATCTCGGTCCAGGGCCATCTCCTGCAAATATCCCGTCCATAACAGCGAATATCCCAGTATGTATCTCTTTCTGTATGGTAAGTAAATCTACAAGTGTCTCATGTATAACAGAATGTGTCCAGTGCCTTTTTTCATGTAGCAGACCTCCAAAGGCATTCTTCATTGCCCCTGTCATCGTTGTAAACACATGGGTCTTCATAGTAGGCAGGTGGATAATATTTTCACCTACCATCCTCTTTGGTATTTGAATCCCTTCAGGAAATATCTTATCGAGAACAAGCATCTTACCTTTTGGCTCATAGACAGTCCATTCCTCACCTTCATATAGGTGGATGTTCCTTAATCCGTATTTCTCAACAACAAGTTTGTGCTTGTTTGCTACCTCGCCACGCTTTGCACTCACCACGACCGTTCTGTTCTGACAGGCATGGATGATGTCTTTCCTATATCCATCATCAATTAGAGTTCTTATCACACCTTCAAGTTGCCAGGGGGTTGTTGAACATGCAGGATAAAAATAATGCCACGAGATGTTAATCTTTAAGGCTGTATCTCTGTCCTTAGGCACGTGAGATTGATAGTCTGCGAGACGCATAAGTCTACCATAATCCTCCAAGACGGTTTCTGGGGTTGTTTTGAGAACAGCGACCTTGGTTTTCATCTCTATAGATACAATATCAGCCCAACAGCCAACACATATAAAATTATATTAATTATCAATGGCTTATCCGTAAGCAGTATCCTTTCTGGACTACCACCTTCATTCCTCTGGTAAATCAGATATAGGTAACGAAGTATCCCGAAAAGAACGAATGGTATAGTATATTTTAGACTATCTGTTTTAAACTTGCTGACAGTCTCAGACGAAAGGGTATACAGCGCATAAGCGATAACAGTTGATGATGTAACTACGGAGATCATCTGGTCAAGAAGCAGGTTGCTGTACTCTCTCAGGTTCTTTCTGTGGAGTGACGCATCGCTGCCGAGCAGTGTAAGTTCATGCCTTCTTTTACTGAGGGCAAGAAAGAGTGCGAGGAGTGTTGTGCAGATGAGGAGCCATGAAGATATAGGCACTGATATGACCTCTGCCCCTCCAATAGCCCTCAGGACAAAACCTGCTGATATGGCAAAGACATCGAGTATAATTATATTCCTTAGCCAGAAGGAATACGCCATCTGAAGGAGAAAATAGATGGATGTGACGAATCCAAAAGAGGTATTAAGGAAAAAGGAGAGTACTATAGATATAATAACCAGCACTGTGGCAGTAGTAGCGGCGAAAGGGCTTTTAAGCATACCTGATGCAATTGGCCTTTTTGACTTCTTGGGATGTCTCCTATCGTGTTCGATATCTATCAGGTCATTTATGATATACACGCTTCCTGAAAGGATGCAGAACAGAAAGAACGCCACAACAACTTTTAAGAGCATAATCACATTGAAGAAGTTCTGCGAAAATATAATCGCCGCAAATACAAGAAGGTTTTTCGTCCACTGTGCAGGACGCATGCTTGAAATCAGAAGGTGGAACATATAATTCTATTTCCTTGGCATCCCATGTATCGCCATACCGTGGACATCTTCTGCGGCTTCCATGAGTGCCTCAGAAAGCGTTGGGTGGGCATGTATGGTATGTGCAAGGTCTCTTGCCTTTGCCCCCAGTCTCATGGCAACCGCTGCCTCGTGGATTATATCCGATGCGTGTGGCCCTATGATATGAACGCCGAGTATCCTGTCGGTATTCTTCTCCGAGATTATTTTGACCATACCACTTATCTTACCTATGGCATGTGCCTTTCCGAGCCCTCTGAACTGGAATCGTCCTATATTTACTTCATAGCCCATTTCCTTAGCCTGATGTTCCCTCAGCCCTACACTTCCTATCTCAGGCATGGTGAATATAGCAGCAGGAATCACACTATAGTCAATGATTTCGTTACCTACTGATGCATTGGCAGCAGCGACAAGACCCTCTTTAGATGCCACATGTGCGAGCATTATACCACCAACCACATCTCCAATCGCATAGACACCTTTAACACTTGTTTCCATTTTCTCGTTAACAATTATCTCTCCTCTTTTACCAACCACTACACCGATCTCTTCAAGCCCAAGATTCTCTGTATTGCAAGTTCTTCCTATAGATACGAGTATCTTCTCTGCTATAACCTCCATTCCGTTTTCGAGTATTGCTGTTATGCCATCTAACTTCTTTTCTATCCGTTCGACCTTTGTACCGAGGATAAGTTTTATCCTCCATTTTTTCAATTCTCTCTCAAGTATTTCTGATATCTCCTCGTCTTCTGTAGAAACAGCACGGGGTAGCATCTCTACGATGGTAACTTCGGAGCCAAGTTCCTTAAGAATAAATGCAAATTCACAACCAATGACACCAGCACCGATTATTAAGATACTCTTAGGTATAGAGTTCAGATTCAGTGCATCATCACTCGATAAGATAGTCTTGCCGTCAAATGGGAAAGGGGGCATGTCTGCTGGTCGAGAGCCAGTTGCAATGATTATACTATCTGCCTTTAACTCCCTGACAGAGTTGTCACTCATATTTACAGTAACCTTGTTGGGTGCAGCAAGTTTCCCTCTGCCCTCTATAAGTTCTATACCCCATCCTTTAAAAAGTCCCCTTATACCTTTTACAAGGGTATTAATTACCTTGTTTTTCCTCTCCATGATCATCGAGAGATTATAAGAGACATCTCCACTTATCTCTACCCCATATTCTCCTGATCGCTTTACATTTTCCAGCACCTTTGCAGATGCGACAAGTGTCTTTGTCGGGATACATCCTCTGTTCAGACAGACCCCTCCTACCTCAGATTTCTCCACAACTGTCACCTTCGCACCTAACTGTGCAGCCCTTATTGCTGCGACATAACCACCAGGACCTGCACCAATTATGATTATTTTTGACATACTGCTTACTGCCTATACCTCAGATTGATTCAATAAATTTTTCGTATTCATCTGCAGTCAGTAATTCCTCTACCTCAGATGGGTTATCCATATCTACCACAATCATCCACCCTTTTCCATAAGGGTCTTCGTTTATAATCTCAGGAGAATCTGAAAGTTCCTCATTAACCTCAACAACACTGCCACTTACAGGGCTTACAAGTGGAGATGTAGCCTTGGTTGATTCAATCTCACCGAACTCCCCATTTACCTCGACCACTGCATCAATCTCTGGAAGATCAACATACACAATATCCCCCAATGATTCCTGAGCATGATCAGTAATCCCTATCGTAGCCTTTTTCCCTGAAACACGCACCCAGCAATGCTGTTTATGATATTTGAGTTCCTCTGGATTCATAATAACCTCCCCTATTCTATAAAGTTAAGATTTCCTGAACCTGAGACTTTTGGGGTTCATTCTAAGCATACATAAGAAACTTTGTCAAGACCAAACCCCAAAAAGTCTTCGATTTTTTGGGGTGCCCCGCTGCAGGGAGATTCAATACTCTCTGGGTGGAGCGGGCGACGGGTTTCGAACCCGCGACACCAAGCTTGGGAAGCTTGTACTCTACCTGCTGAGCTACGCCCGCTTTAGATAAAAAATACCACAGAGTAGAAAATATTGTCAAGGTATTGGGGGTTTCCTTACGGTTTTTCTTGAAAATTTAACCCATTCTGTGGTAATAATATAATGGAGGTATAACTGAATACGACAAAGATATCTATCAACCTACAAGAGGGGAGTGACCTTTCCTTTTTGTATGGTGAACTCGACAAAAATCTTAAACTTATTGAGGACATTCTCGGTGTTGAGGTAAGGGCTCGAGGGAATAATGTCTTCATTGAAGGTGAAAACTCTGCGGTTGATACTGCAGAGAAGCTGATAAGAGAGTTATCTACTCTTACAGTAAAAGGACATGTCATCAAACCAGAGGATATCAGGTATGCAGCGAAGATACTCTCAGAGGATAAAGAAACCTCAATAAAGAATATATTTGATAATGCTATCACTGTGTCTTCAAAAAGGCGGTTTATTGTTCCGAAAAGTGAAGGACAGAGACTTTATATTGAAGCTATCAAACAGTACGATATAGTAATCGGTATAGGACCTGCCGGAACGGGTAAGACCTATCTCGCCATGGCAATGGCAGTCTCAGCACTCATTAAAAGGGAAGCAGGCAGAATCATACTTGCACGCCCTGCAGTCGAGGCAGGGGAAAAACTCGGTTATCTGCCTGGGGATATGTATGAGAAGGTAAATCCTTATCTCAGACCACTTTATGATGCCCTCTATGACATGATGGAGACGGATAAGGCATCGAAGTTGATTGAGAGAGGGGTCATAGAGATTGCACCACTTGCATTTATGAGGGGGAGAACGCTGAATGATTCCTTCGTAATACTTGATGAAGCACAGAATACTACATCTGAACAGATGAAGATGTATTTGACACGCCTTGGTTTCAGTTCAAAGACGGTAATCACTGGCGATGTAACGCAGGTAGACCTGCCAACAGGAAAGACATCTGGACTTATCGAAATACAGAGGATATTAGGAGAAATTGAAGGTATCAAGTTTATATACTTTACTGAAAAGGATGTTGTCAGGCACAGGCTCGTTCAGGAGATAATCAAGGCATACGAAAGACATGGCAAAAGGGATATTAAAGACGAAGGAGTTTAAACCAAATGGTCTTACAAAAGTGGTTTCACTCCCGAAAGAAAAACCATCTGTAAGAGAAAGGTTCTTCTCAGGGGTTAGAGACTACAGGAATATCATATTAGGATTCCTTCTTGTATTGGTACTCACAGTTGTTCTTTCGCCTGAGACAGAGCCTTTTTACAGTTATTTCTTTGCAAAAGTAAATACGCTTCCAGAGGTATATCGTTCTACTGCCATATGGATGACAAGGATAGGGATATTTTTTCTTTCGGCCCTCCTGATTTATATATTCTATCTCGATATAAGGAGGTATAAACCTTCCCTTGCAGTGGATACCAATAAACTGATTGCTGTTGGAATACTCCTTGCTGGTACCGTTCTTATAGGAAAATTTACATATTATCTGCTCGGCTCTTTTGCCGATTCCGTCGGTATCTTTGGTAAGTCTACGATTATATATGGTATTCCTATTGCTGCAGGTGCAATGCTTGTTACCCTCCTCTTTGATATGCACCTCGCTATAGTCTTTTCCTTTATAATCGCCCTTATCTCAGGGATATGGATTGTCGAAGAGAGACTCTTTCCTATATTTGCATTTGTAGGTAGCATCGTTGCATCCTTTGGTGTCCTGCGATGCAGAAAAAGATCTTCGCTCCTCATGGCAGGTGTATGGGTTGGTGTAGCAAATCTCTTTACAATTACATGCATAGACCTTTACAAAGGAACGCTCTTCAGTGCCACAGGCTTTTTCGACCTGGCATTTGGATTTGGAAATGCCATAGTGATATACATGATAGTCTCAGGGCTTCTCCCACTGTTTGAGACAGTATTCAAGATAACTACGGATATAAGACTCCTTGAATTACTTGACCTGAACCAGCCTGTTATGAGGAACCTCCTTGTAGTCGCTCCAGGAACATATCACCATAGCATCATTGTAGGTAATCTTTCAGAGGCTGCTGCAGAGGCTGTGGGTGTAAACTCTCTCCTTGCAAGGGTAAGCTCCTATTATCACGATATTGGAAAGATAAAGATGCCAGAATATTTTATCGAAAATCAAAGCGACATAAACAAACATGATAAATTGTCACCCAGCATGAGTAGCCTGATAATAGCATCGCATGTAAAAGAAGGTGTTGAACTCGCGATAGAAAATGGGTTGCCTGAAGTTGTAACAGATATAACACGGCAGCATCATGGAACAAGCCTCATGACATATTTTTATCAAAAGGCAAAGGAACAGTTGGATCCTTCTCAGGTATCATTATCAGAAGACGACTACAGATACCACGGACCAAAGCCACAAACTCGTGTTGCTGCTATAGTCATGCTTGCAGATGCCGTTGAGGCAGCATCGAGGGTACTGACTGACCCTACACCTGCGAGGATAACTGCTTTGGTGAACAAGATAGTTACAAATATTTTTGTTGATGGACAGCTTAATGAATGTGAACTTACACTTAAAGACCTCCACGAAATAGTTAAAAGCTTTAATAAAGTACTCACCGGTATATTCCATCACAGGATTGCATATCCAAGCATAGGCCTCTCTGTTTACAAAAAGAAGGAAAAATATGCAGATAGAGATCATAAACAGACAGCGAAAGTTCAAGGTGAACGTCCAGAAACTGAGAAGGATAGCCAGGAAGATATTGATATACGCAGGATATCCTACTGGTAAACTCTGTGTCTTACTTGTTAATGACTCAAGGATTAGGGAATTCAATAAAGTTTACCGTGGCATAGATCGTACAACAGATATATTGTCTTTTTCGATGAAGGAGGGATTGTCTATAGGGGTAGATTCTGCTATGCTTGGCGATATAGTTATATCGCTTCCCGCGGCTAAGCGTCAGTCTTTTAAGTGCAAAAAAGATATATATTCAGTCCTTACAGAATTACTCATCCATGGGATACTGCACCTCCTTGGCTACGACCACGAGGCAAGTACATATCAGGCAAAAAAGATGAAGAAAAAGGAAAAGGAGATATTTGGCAGGATTAAGGATTAAGGATTAAGAATTGAAGGATTATGGAAGAGAAGGAATCCGAGAAGAAGAGACCAACGATAAAAAGCTGGTTTGAGAGCGCAAACCTCGCAATCGAAGGAATACTCTACGTCTCCAAAACACAGAGACACATGCGATGGCATTTTATTTCTGCGATAGCAATTTTGTTTATCTGCCTGTTTCTCGGTATAAATAAACTTGAATTTATCGCAATTACAGTAGCGGTTGTCCTTGTGCTCTTTGCAGAGATGTTGAATACTGCAGTCGAAATTGTAGTAGATACATTTGCCGATAAATATCACCCGCTGGCAAAGATAGCGAAGGATATAGCAGCCGGTGCTGTATTTATTGCTGCGTTTGGTGCTATCGTCGTCGGCTATCTCATCCTGTTTCCCAGTGTAACTGTCGTAATAACAAAAGGAATTACCAATGTGAAATACACCTCTGAGCATATAACATTCATCTCTCTGATAGTTGTTCTGATAGCAGTTATAATAACAAAGTCCTATGTTGGAAGAGGGCTTCCATTGAGAGGAGGATTTCCAAGCGGACATGCTGCGGTAGCGTTTTCAATCTGGGTGTCTGTGACATTAATAACCACAAACCCCTTTATTTCACTGCTTATATTTATCCTCTCAGTGATTGTTGGGAGAAGCAGGGTGACGGCAGGTGTGCATACAACATGGGAGGTAATTCTTGGAGGTTTGATAGGGGGGCTTACAACCCTGTTGATATTTCAGTTATTCAAATGAAGACGTTTTTAAATAAACTCAACGAAAGTCTTTCAAACCTTTTTCTCGGCTCAAAACAGATAGATACTACTCTGATCGAAAGGATAGAGGACTTACTGATAGGCTCAGACATAGGTGTAAAGGCGACGACCATGCTCATAAGGACTATAGAAGAGAAGGCTAAAAGAAAAGAACTCTCTGATCCCAGTCAGATAAATGCCCATCTTAAAAGAGAGATATATAGAATCCTCAGCAGTGCAAGTCCTGAACTCAGAATAGAAAGTGTAAAGCCTGCGATCATTATGGTTGTAGGTGTAAATGGCACAGGAAAAACAACGACCATAGCAAAACTCGCAAGGCGTTTCAGCCATCAGGGCAAAAAGGTCATTCTGGCTGCAGGAGATACATTCAGGGCAGCAGCGATTGAACAACTCTCTTTGTGGGCTGAGA
This sequence comes from Nitrospirota bacterium, assembly GCA_040756155.1. Taxonomy (NCBI): domain Bacteria; kingdom Pseudomonadati; phylum Nitrospirota; species Nitrospirota bacterium. The sequence continues at coordinate 21,689 of JBFLZU010000045.1, forward strand.
GGGTAGGGGCTGATATAGTAAAACACAAAGACGGTGCTGATCCCTCTGCTGTTGTATACGATGCAATTCAGTCTGCAAAAGGTAGAAATAAAGACATACTCATCATTGATACTGCAGGAAGGCTTCATACAAAGGTCAATCTGATGGAGGAGATGAAGAAGATAAATCGGGTGATTGGAAAATCAATGGATGGAGCACCACATGAAACATTACTCGTAATTGATGCCACGACTGGTCAGAATGCCATCATGCAGGCAAGGATGTTTCATGATGCCATAGGCATCACAGGTATAATCCTTACAAAACTTGACAGCACTGCAAAGGGTGGGGTAGTTATTGCGATAATGATGGAACTCGACATCCCTGTAAAGATGTTAGGGGTTGGTGAGGGGATTGATGACCTTATAGACTTCGATGCAGAGAAATACACAGAGGCACTGTTTGGGTGATAAGAGACATTATAGTTAGGAAGTTTAAGGATTTGACCTTAAGCTGGATGAAAAGTGGTTGCCATAAATTATACAGCTATGTATTTGAAGTCTGTGACTTCATGAATTAGTTTAAAGTCTTTCTCGTCTTTAGTTATCAGTAGTGCTCCTGTGCTTCTTGCTGAGAGAGCTATGAGGACATCAGTTAGCAAGCATTTTATTCTAAGTGGATCAACTTTTTTGTCACGCCTTAATTTCATTAAAACATCGCCTGCTTTATACCACTCATTTTCTGTAGGAGTTATTACTTCAAAATTATCTCTTATGTACTCTACAAGTCTTCTGTCTTTTTTCTCGTATGCTCCAGAAAACAGTTCCATCAGCACTACCGAGTTAAAGACGATTTTATAGTTACGATTCACCTCGAGAAATATCTTCTGGACATTTCCAGTTCTGAAGTGTTCTATCAGAAACGATGTATCGGGGATGGCCTTCGGCCTCACGTCAGGCCTTCAAATTTAAACTTGCCAGATGTTTGCTCAATCAACTTTCTGACCTTTTCCTGATATATGACTTCCGAAAGGGCGACCTCTATAGTTTCAGTCTCAGTTTTTGCACCAAGTATCTGCTGTGCTTCCTTTATAAGGTCTGAGTTAAGCCTGAAATGTTTTGCTACCTTCTTTGTTGTTATATGCATAATTTCTCCCCTTTGTATATACAGATTAATATAATGTAGCCATAATGTCAAGCATTATTATTCAATCCTCCTCACTTTTCTTTTAAAACAACAACCTCCTCTTTTTCGCATTCTTCAATTACTGACTCAGCACCGGGCTCAAGAGATATAAGCTCCAAAATCTCAACAGGTTTCTCCTTCCCCTTTACTGCTACTCTTTCCAGTCCTTTTATGCATACATGGGATATGTTGCCGTTCTTCACAAGGTCTTTGATTTTATCCAGTGTAAATTCTGTAATCAAAATATTGACATTATACTTCCTTGTAAGGGATTCGACTCTTGAGCCTAAATTAACATGATCCCCTATAACTGTGTAATCCATCTTTTTGCCTTCAGCACCGATATTCCCTACAAGCACCTCGCCTGTGTTTATTCCTATACCGCAATCGAGAATTGGTTTGCCTTCTGACTGCCATTTTTGCTGTAGTTCTTTGAGCCTCCTTATCATATCAAGAGCACATTTTATTGCAAGTTCTGCATGGTCTTCCTGTTTCATGGGCGCGCCCCAGAAGGCAAGAATGGCATCCCCGATGAATTTATCCAGTGTGCCATCCCATCTAAAAACTATGCCGGTCATTTCTCCTAAGTACTCATTAAGTATAGAAACCACTTCCTCAGGTGAGTGTTTTTCTGAAAATGATGTAAATCCCCTTACATCAGAGAAAAGGACGGTTATCTCTCTTCTTTCACCGCCAAGCTTTGCCATATCCGGGTTTTTTATCAACTCATTGACGACCTTCTCGGTCACATAACTTGAGAACATATTTTTTATCTCCCTTGCCCTTTTTTCTTCAGATGCATATCTATAGATAGTAACGCCTGTATAGACAATTATGATATTAAGAGATGGATATAGATAGTCTATCCAGAGGTTGTTATTTACAAACAGATAATAGGTTATACCTGTATATATGGCGAGGAGAGATATAGAGATAATGGCACCAAAAACAGCCTTCATTCTGGGTAGTATGAGAGCGAGGATCAAGCCAACAAACAGGATTATGGCAAGGTCTATTATTTGACTGTTTCTCTTGAGAAATACTCCCCTGAGTATGTTTTCGATTACATTTGCATGTTTTTCTACACCAGGCATGTTGTCCGAGAATGGGGTTACCCTGAGATCATAGAGCCCGAGTGCTGTGATACCAACAAGGGCGATCTTTCCCTCTATCTCTTCCCGTTTTACCTTTCCTTCAAGCAGGTCTATGATAGAGATATACTTAAAGGTTTTCTCAGGACCTGAATAGTCTATCAACATCCTTCCATAACTATCTGTAGGGATGCGGAACCTTCCAAACCTTATAGACGAACCGCCTTCGAGTATCATTGCTTCTCTTGGAAGTCCAATGAATTGACGTACAGACTGTAGTGCAAGCGATGGATAGTAGTTATCACCATATTTTATTGCAAGGATCTCCCACCTGATTGCACCTCCTATATCGGGTATCATGTTTATGTGCCCCATACTTAATGCTTGTTTTGATATAGGGGGTATAGAGACAAGGACATTTGATGCCTGAATTGGTTTCAAACGGTCTATATTCTTCAATATAGCATAGGACGAAGGGGCGATATTGAATGCAGGAGGTTTTGGTTTTATAGGATCAAGGTTGAATGCCAAAGGGAGTATTACATTCCCTGCCTTTTTTATAGACTTCTGGATTATCCTGTCACCTGCCTCTGTTTCTGTTTCACTAAAGATAATATCGAAACTTATTAGTTTTGCCCTGTATTCTGACAGTTTATCTATTACCTTTGCTGTCTTTTCCCTGTGCCAGGGCCAACGACCTATCTTTTCTACGCTCTCATCATCCACTGCGATTACAACAACTTTATCTGATGGTGGTTTTACACCTCTGAGATGAAGCCTCAGGTCGAATAGTTTTTCTTCGAGTATTTCAAGTGGACGAAAATGGAGGACAAAAAGCAGTGAAATACATAATGTAATCCCTATCGACAGGATAAATCCAATATGTACTGGTTTAATCTTTTTCATAGGTGACTCTTTATTTCAGTGTAACAAAGGCAGGTATCTTTTCCTTTTCCTTTATTCTCTTAACCAGTTCCCTTGCCTTACTTTTAGTGAGCTCTCCAACCCTTACTTTATAGAGAAGTCCTTTATCCTCTGTCTTTGTAACAATCATGTATGCTTCATAACCCTTATTCTTTAGAGTGCTAAGTAATTTTTCTGCCTCAGATTTATTCTTGAACGCACCAACCTGAACGGTGTATATGTTCTTTTCTATCCCTGTATACTTTGTTTTTTCATCAGAATCTTTCTGAGTCTTTAGTTTTAATTTGGTATCCTTTGAGGTTTTCTTTTTATCTTTCGTCGTAAGGATCTCATAAAAACTAAGCGGTTCTTTTTGTGACTGTTGTGTTGACGGCTCTTCTTTTGGTTTTTGTTTTGTTTCGCCTGCAACAGCATTTGCAGATATAACAAATAAAGGGATAAAGACTATTAAAAATGTGTACTTAACTATCTGTGAGACCTTTCTGTATTCCATCGCCTAAATTATCTAACAAACCACTCAGGATTTCAAGGGTTTTTATGGGAGGCATCTCCGAATAGGTTCAGAATCAAGGGCAAATGGAATCCACTTGTTTCGTCATTCCCGTGAAAACGGGAATCCAGTGCTTTTATTTTACT
>JBFLZU010000046.1 GCA_040756155.1 Nitrospirota bacterium
TTTTTTTATGATTCCATATCTTCTAAGACGCATTCTGACATTTATACCAACCCTTATAGGAATTACACTCATAACCTTCTTTCTGATGAAGGCAATACCCGGAGACCCTGTATTCGGGATAGTCGGTGAACGGGCTGACCCTGAAACAATTGAACGGATACGGAAAGAGATTGGAGGAGAGAAGGGTCTTATCTTACAGTACGTCGGTTACATGAGTCTGCTCATTCAGGGTGAGCTTGGAAGATCGTATTATACAAATCAGAAGGTTAGTAAAGAGATTTTTGAAAAATTTCCAAATACAATGAAATTGGCACTTGCCGCAATGTTATTTGCATTATTGATCGGGATTCTATCAGGGATTATGGGAGCAACAAGAAAAGGAGAATTTATTGATAAGATACTCTCAATGCTTGCTGCAGGAAGTATTTCGATCCCTGTATTCTGGCTCGGACTTATATTGATGTTGATATTTGGTCTATACCTGCACTGGTTTCCACCATCAGGGACAGGTGGTCTGATTTATATCTTCCTGCCCGCACTCACCTTAGGAATACACTCCTCAGGCACTATCGCAAGGATAACACGGTCATCCTTCCTTGAGGTTCTTGGTGAACAATATATAACAACTGCAAGAGCAAAAGGTATCAGAGAAGGCGCTATTATATTCAGACATGCCTTAAAGAATGCATTAATACCGATAATTACCATTGTGGGACTTGATTTCGGCAGCTATCTCAATGGCGCAGTTCTCACCGAGACGATATTCGGGTGGGATGGTTTTGGTAGATATGCAATGGAGGGTATCATTAAGAGGGATTATCCCGTAATTATGGGAACGGTTCTCACTGGCTCTATCGCCTTTGTCTTTATTAATTTTATAGTAGATGTGGCGTATTTCTATATAGACCCGAGGATAAAAAAACAGTGAAAATGCATAGCGAAGGTGTAAAGTGAAAAGCAGGATTAAAAAAGAGGTTTTATACAACCCAGTTTCTATAGTCATTGTAATTATTGTTATCGTTACTCTGTTATCCCCTTACCTTGCTCCTTATGATCCATTGCAGATAGACCTTGATAGCATCAGTCAGCCACCGAGTACAAAACATATCTTCGGAACTGATAATAAGGGCAGGGACATCCTGAGCAGGGTGCTCTATGGTGCTCGTATATCGATAGTTATAGGAATAGCAGTTACAGCCATTTCGGTGATTATAGGGCTTATATTCGGAGTCATCTCTGGGTATTCTGGTGGGAGGCTCGGGACAATGATGGTAGCACTGATAGACCTTTCATTGTCTTTTCCTGCACTGCTTCTCGCAATAGGTATCAGCGTGGTAATGCCTCCAGGAGCCGCCACCGTAGTAATTGCACTCGTTGCTGTAGGCTGGGCGTCTTTTGCGAGGCTTGTAAGAGGGATGGTAATCTCCTTAAAAGAAGCGCAGTATATTGAAGCAGCGAGGGCATCTGGAGCCTCAACGGTGAGGATACTGATACATCATACACTTCCACAGTGTATACCGCTTGTTATTGTTACAGGTAGTCTCAGGATAGGTGGTTTTATACTCGCAGAATCTGCTTTAAGTTTTTTAGGGATCGGGATACAACCACCAACACCCACATGGGGCTCTATGGTAAGCCTTAACCGTATATACATATATTCTGCACCGTGGATGGTAATATTCCCGGGACTGGCTATAACTATTACTGTCGTTGCCTTTAACCTGTTTGGAGATAAACTGAGAGATCTTATAGATCCGAAAAGTGATACCACAAAAAAATCAATAAACTAATCCCACCTTTGCTCAATAAACGCCTTTTTCCTGAGACCCCTTATCCACTCATTATACCTCTTCTCATATGTCTTCTGAAGAAGTATCTCCTTAATCTTATTCGAGACCTCAGATAAGGATTGTTGTCTGTTACCTTTTGTCTCCTCAACCTTAATGATATGAACACCATTTTCTGTGAATACAGGTTCGCTTACTTCACCTGATTTGAGCGAAAAGACAATCGATTCGAGCTCAGGAGACATCTGTCCCTTCTTCAGGAATCCTATATCTCCACCAGCCTTTGCAGATGCCTCGTCAGAGGAATACACCTTTGCGAGGTCTGCAAAGGCTACACCTTCCTTTAATTTCTTCATTATGTCCCTCACAACGCCTCTTACTGCAATGGGGTTATTTTTGTCTATCCTCAAAAATATATGCCTTACCCTTGATTCTTCAGGTAAAGTGAAATCTTTAAGGTGTTCTCTATAGTAATCAGAGATATCCTTATCAGTAACCACAATTTTTGATCTTACTTCTGTCTCGACTATCCTTCCTATCGTAAGCTGATCCTTGAGATTAGCCTTATACTCTTCAAGAGTAACCCCTTCTTTCGCCAGTAGACTCATAAATCCTGTATCGTCAATGTTATTCTTCCTCTTTATATCCTCAATCGCATCTTTAAGTTCATCATCTGTTGTCTTAATACCAAGCTTTTTCGCTTCCTGAAGTATCAGTCTTTTCTCTATCAGGTCATTGAGAGCATCTCTCCTTATATTCTGTGAACTATACACAGCATTTATCTTCTGAACCTCGCTAAGGGTAATAATATCTCCATTGACAACGGCTACTATCCTGTCTATTATTACTGACGATGCTGAGGCAGTTGTGAAAAGAAAGAGGAAACAAAATACTAATGGGTGTTTCATAATAGAATCCTCCCTATCTCAGATAAAGATTGCCAAGATAGTATATAAAGTGCCCTGTTATGGTTAATTCATTCTCCTTCCAGCTATCAGGGAGGGGCCAGAAGGGATTAGAGTCATTTAAAGCCTTTAATGCAGCCTCATCAAGTGATTTATATCCCGATGAACGGAGTAGCAAAACCTCACCAAGGGCTCCATCCTTCAGTATTGAGAACCTTATATACAGGTCACCATCGATACCCTTTATCTTTGCATCATCCGGATATTTCCATGCGTACTCTATCCTGTATTTAAGCTTTTGAAGATATGAGAGATATTTGAACTCATCTGTATCTAATGTTATATCTCTTTTGCTTTCTTCAGGTTTTGCAGGAGGGGTGTATTTCTTTGCTAAGCGTTCTATATCATTTTTAGTCACAAGAGGAAGTTTCTCTATCCATTTTTTAGGAGACGTCAGATCACTGAATGGTTTCTGTGACTCCTGTTGAGTCCCCAAAAGGTCCTGTGATTCTTTGGGGTGCCCCTCTTTCCTTGCAGAAATATCCTCATTCCTCTGAGGAGAAAGTAGAGAAGCATCAGCAAGAGACTGTTTTTTATCTGCTCTATGTTTAGATGTCGGAGACTTATCTCTAAGTTCGGGAAGGACAGGGTACCGTGGCAGAATATCCTCCTTGGGTAACAAAGACGAAGGGATATCTACTATACGAACATCAATCGGCTTGAATCTTATATCCTGATTGATATTAACCTGCATGATCCCTAACAGTGTAAGATGGACAAAAAACGAGATTGCAATGTAATGTTTAAATCTTATTTTTTCCATCATTATAAATTATGCCATACCGTCCCCCAAAAAAATCTTGTTGATTTTTGGGGATCTCCGTTCCCATGTAAGACTTGACATTAATATAGCCTCATTATATCATAAAAACATTAAAATGACGATAAAAGATGTCTGGGGACAATATGGCGAAGAACTGCACAGGGTAGAATTACAGATACAGGAAAATCTGAAATCTGATGTATCCCTTATAAAAACAGTGGGCAGGCATATCCTTCAGAGTGGAGGTAAGAGGTTAAGACCACTCCTTGTTATACTCAGCTCAAAACTCTGTGGATATAAAGGCGAATCCGACTCCCTCCTTGCAAGTATCGTTGAGTTTATCCACACCGCCTCTTTACTCCATGATGATGTAGTTGATGGAGCGAGATTTAGAAGAGGCAAACCTGTAGCACATTCGGTATGGGGAAATCAAACGAGTATACTCGTAGGTGATTATTTGTATTCAAAAGCGCTGAATCTGGCTGTCAATATGAAGAATCAGCGCATTATGGATACACTGTCAGAGACAACAATGGCAATGAGCGAAGGTGAAGTATTCCAGCTCATGAAGTTAAGTGATCCCGATATTTCAGAGGAAGACTACCTGAATATTATTAAGGCAAAAACAGCACTTCTTATGTCTGCATCTTGCAGAATCGGTGCTATAATCTCAAAGGTTAATTCTTTTCTGGAAGAAGCAATAGCAGGTTATGGTTTTTATTTAGGAATGGCATTCCAGCTTGCAGACGACATCCTCGATTACAAGGCTGATGAGACGAAGCTTGGTAAGTCTCTCGGTAAGGATATAGAGGAAGGAAAGATTACCCTTCCTCTTATTTGTCTCCTTCGAAATGGAACTCAGAAAGAGATAAAAACGATAAAGGATATTATTACTTCAGAAAAGTTTAACAAGAACGCCCTCAGGTATATTATCAGATTGATGGAAAGATACAGATGCCTGCATTACTCATTTAATATGGCTAAGGGGTTCATCGAGCAGGCAAAAGAACAGATTAGTATCTTTGATCGGTGCGACGCCAAAGATTCCCTTTTTGCCATTGCAGACTATGTGATCTCAAGAGAAAGATAGCGCCTATGCACCTATTAGTCAAACTTGCAAAAGATACGATAGAAAGATACATCAAGGATGGAATAATTACAAGCCCACCCGAAGAACTTACAGAAGAAATGAAGGAAAAGGCAGGTGTCTTTGTGTCTTTAAAGAAGCATGGTTCATTAAGGGGATGTATTGGGACATTTGCACCGACCATGCAATCAGTAGCAGAAGAAATTATACAAAATGCTATAAGCGCAGCCACAAAGGACCCGAGATTCCTTCCTGTGCAGGAGGATGAACTGGATGAACTGACATACTCTGTGGATGTATTATCCACACCAGAGAAAATCTCAAGCCATGCAGAGCTCGACCCAAAGAGATATGGGATTATTGTAAAAAAAGGCTGGAAAAGAGGACTCCTTCTGCCTGACCTCGAAGGAGTTAATACAGTAGAAGAACAGCTTTATATTGCTAAACAAAAAGCTGGCATCCATCCTGATGAAGAAGATGTAGAGTTATACAGATTTGAGGTAAAGAGGTATAGATAATGGGAATCGAGGAAGATTTGAGGCAGAGTGAGAAACACTCAGGAGGAAGAGGCATTCTCATAACACTGGTAATCCTGTTAGCCCTCCTTGTGATTACAGGTGCATTTTATATAAAAAGGCTGAGTTACGAACGAGATACACTACAGACAGAGATGATACGCATACAGAAAGAAAACGAGGCACTCAAAGGGAGAATTGAAGGGCTGAGAATGGAGATTGAGGAGGGAAAGAAAAAGTAAACCCCACACCCCGCCCTGAAGGGCGAGGCATTATTAGAGGGTGCGGGGTAAATTAAGGATGGCAAAGATTATTCCATTTAGAGGAGTACTCTATAACAAAGATAAAGTTGGTGACCTTAATATGGTTATGGCGCCACCTTATGATGTAATAGAGTCCGATGAGCTTAAGACTCTATATAAAAAGAGCATCTACAACATTATCCATATAGATCTCGGAGAAAAATACAGTAGCGACAATGATTCAGATAATAGGTACACAAGGGCTTCTGCACTTATTGAACAATGGCTGAAGGAAGGGATATTAATAAGGGATGATACCCCTTCAATCTATGTATACGAGATGGAATATTTCATTAATAACGAGAGAAAACTTCTCAGTGGATTTATACCACTTGTCAGACTTGAAGAATACAGTTCAGGGATTATACTACCGCATGAAAATACCCTCCCGGATCATAAATCTGATCGTTACAATCTACTGAAGGCATGCAGGTCTAATATCAGTCTTATATTCTCGTTCTATTCAAGCCCTGAGAAAATAGCTTCACAGATAATAGATGATGTGAGGGGTAAATTACCCCCCATAATAGAGGTATCAGACAGAGACAATACTATCCACAGGCTCTGGGGAATACATGAACAAAAGGATATTAATGAGATTATACGGGAGATAGAAAAGAGGAGAATCTATATAGCCGATGGGCACCACCGCTACGAAACAGCATTGGAGTTTTCTAAGAAAATGAGAAACATATACGACGATAATAAAGATGCACCATACAACTGGGTGGCGATGTTCCTAACAAATATAGATAATGGTGATCCAACGATACTTCCACCACACAGACTTCTCAGACTTGAGAACGGTATAGAGATAGAAAAAGTACTCGAAGAAAACTTTGATATAAGGAGATTAAGTTCTACAGGTGAAAACGAATACCTTAAGATGAAAGAACTATTTGAAAAGATGAATAGTCACAGAGACGATTATGCATTCGGGATATTCATAAGGGGAAGAAATGAATATCTCTTGATAGTCTTGAAAAATCAGGACATCCTTAGAGGAAGAGACCTGGTAGAAAGGCTCGATGTCTCTGTGCTTCAGGAATTAGTAAT
>JBFLZU010000047.1 GCA_040756155.1 Nitrospirota bacterium
AGAAGGGGGTGAAATTATTTTGTGATAATTATGGACAAAGCTTCAGGACGAGTTTTATAATTTAACCTGGAAAAAGTGGGGAATAAATCTGATACCGGGGTGGGGAATAAAGCTGATACTTGACAAACCATGTGTCTGCTAAAAATTTACCCCGCACCACCAGAAAGCGACGGGTGTTACAGTGGGATACCCCAGGTGGTGTCCCATAAGCCCGTGGTGCGGGGTTTACAGGGGAATTGTCGCTATTTATGGAAATAAGTTAGGAGGGTTTTACTTGACTATATTATTCAAATTCAATATAATGTAACTGAAATTTAATTTTAATGACATTGGAGAGCTAATGGAATTGCAAAACTTTAACCCATGGTGGCGTGATGGAAAGGTATCCGCTGAATTCCTTGGAAGGAAAAGAAAGATATTTAGCAATATCTTCAAGTATGTAGAGAAGCGTCAGATTGTGCTGTTTACCGGGTTAAGAAGGGTTGGCAAGACAACATTGATGTATCAGATCATAGACGAACTCCTCAGAAAGGGAGTAAATCCATACAACGTCTTATATTTCTCATTCGATGAGATGAAGTATGACTTGGAAGCCATTATCAAACAATATGAGACAGATATACTCCATGAGGATATCTCTAAAAAAAAGGTTTTTATATTCCTTGACGAAATACAGAAGCTTGAGGGCTGGCCTTCAAAGGTAAAGCTTCTCTATGATGCAAACCCAAAATTAAAAATATTTCTGACAGGCTCAGCCCAGATAACCATGTGGAGAGGTACAAGAGAAAGCCTGGCAGGTAGATTCTTTGATTTTGTAATCAGGCCATTAGACTTTGAGGAGTATCTTGATTTCAAAGGGGTAAGGATAGACAGAGATAGGGAAAAGATATTCGAGAAGGATTTAAGGCGACATATGGCAGGGTTCCTTAAGACAGGAGGTTTCATTGAAGCCCTTGATATGGATGAGCATATGCTAAGAAAATATTTTAAGGAGAGTTTGCTTGAGCGGGTTATCTTTGTTGATATACCACAGACCTTTAAACTTGACCTGCCTGAGCTTCTAATGAAACTGTTAACTATTACTACATCAAGGCCGGGGTTTTATCTCGACTATAAAAACCTCAGCAATGATCTGGATGTTGATCGGAGGACGATTGCCAATTACATATCATATCTTGAATATGCCTTGTTTTTACAGAAGCTCTATAACTATTCAAGGAACCTTCTTACAAGCGAAAAAAAGGTAAAGAAGCTCTATCCCTGCAATACATCTTTTACTTTGTCGCTGAACCCTCAGGTCGATTTGCCATCTGTTGTGGAGCAGTTTTTTGTAAATAACCTTGATGCAAGGTTTTTCCTTAAGACACCGCAGAAAGAAGAGATCGACATAATCCATACTCATAATAAAAGTATTCTGCCGATTGAGATTAAGATAAAAGAGAGGATAGGCAGGGATGATGTTAAGACCCTTTTCAAATTCCTTGAGAAGAACAATATAAAGAAAGCATTGCTCATTACCCTTGATACAGGAAAAAAATTTCAGAAAGAAAAGCTCATGGTTGAGGCAATCCCTTATTGGAGATATTGGAGTATCATGCAGAAGATAGGTTGACCTCTCCACCGAATGAATATGAAGAAAAGCGTTAAAAAATTGGACAATTTGGCCGAAATGATCGGCAATTTAGCTTTTACCTTCTGCCTTCAAAGCCAGTTTTATCTGCTGTAAGATTAACCTCTTAGATTCCATATCTTCAATCCTCCTGAAATTATTGAGCAGTTCTACTTCTTCCGTAGATAGCTCTTTCTCTGCACTATAGATTTGCTCGGGTTCGCTCACAACCCCCGCCTTCAAATCTGACCTTCGGTATCTCTTTATCCATTTCCAGTCTTCTTCGTCAATATAACCAGCAAGATAGTATAGGTATTTATAATCTACCTTTATGTAAGGGGCGATACTCTTTAGCTTTTCTGGGTTTGGTGTCTTTCTTGTCCTGTTCATAATTTTGCAGAGTTCAGAATGGCTCACACCCGAAAGCCTCTCCAGATTCCTGAGTGACATCTTCGGGGTATTCTTTATCGCATCTCTTATGAAATTTCCAAGATCAGGTTTCATAAACAGTCACCTCTTAAAAGAATTATTATCCATTTCGGTTTCGATTGTCACCAAGATAGGCAAAAGACCTTTATTTTTTGCTTGACAATCTGAACCACTATGCTATCATTGGTTCTAATTTGACCCAAAGGTAACAGTTACCCTAACGGAGAATCAGGTTATGAAGGTAGTTAACAATGGAAACAAAAGAAAGTAGTTATGAGGAAATAAATCTTATAGATTATATCAATGTTCTTAAAAAGCATAGAAAGCTTATCCTCGTAATTATTGCAATCACGGTAGTGACAACTGGCATTGTATCTTTCTTGATGCCCAAGATCTATGAAGCAAAGGCAGTTATCACCCCTGCTGTTCAACCAAGGGAATCGGGTGGCGTGGGTGCTATTGCTGCACAATTTGGTATTACTACTCCCCCTTCTTCTAATATATCAGAGGTAGTTAATCTTCTCAAAAGCAATATCTTAAAGGAAAAAGTAATCAAGAGATATAACCTTCTGCCTGTATTGTTAAAAAAGAATCCTTCAGGAAAGACAGAGAATGAAAAGGCATGGATGGGCATAAGGGCTTTAAAAGACATACTCAAGGTAAATTTTAATCAAAAGGAAAACATAATTGAATTATCAGTTCAGTTTAATAACCCCAAGATTGCCACAGATATACTTAGTTATTTTCTGACCGAACTTACTGACCATATGAGCAGTGAGGCAAAAAGGGTTGCTGTAACAAACAAGGAATACTTAGAGTCTTTGATCGATAAACACTCAGACCCATTTATAAAACAAAAGATCTATGCCCTGATTGCCCAGCAGATAGAGACTTCCATGATGGCTGAGGTAAAGGAGAATTTTGCCTTCAAGGTGCTCGATCCACCAAAGATTCCTGATGAAAAAGTCAAGCCGAAGATAAGATTAAACCTGATACTATCCTTTGTTGTCTCATTGTTTGGAGGGATCTTCATAGCATTTTTCAAGGAGTATCTTGAGAAGATTAAAGGTAAAGGGAAGGAGATAACCTCTTTATGAGATCAGAATGGCAAAAAAACACAAAGGCTTTATTCCTTTTTCTCTTTATTTTTATTTTCAACAACGATGCCTATTCTCAACAACAGGATGCACAACCCACTGCCACACCCCAAAAAGGCATTCAGGTGATACAGATAGGCAATCCATCACAGCCCTCAACATCACCAATCAGTCCTCAAACCACTCAGCAGATAGAGCAGAGAAAGGCTGTGCAGGCAGAGATGGAGAAAACTGGTGGTGTTCTCACACCAGAGGCGATAGAGCAGTTAAAGAGCCGACCTGAATTTAAGGGATTAACCCCTGAAGATATCTTAAGAGGCAAAGAGCTTTTAGAGAAAAAGAGGGAGCCTGAGAAGAAAGAGCCTCCAAAGGTCATAGAAAAGACAGTGATCAGCACAGAAGCAGAAAAAAGGAAATCCCTCTTTGACCGCTATAGGGTTATAGGGGAATATCAGGATATCTCTACTGGGTTAATGCCTTTTGGCTATGAGTTCTTTACAGGGGCAACTGTGAAAGTCCTGACTCAGAGGCAGGACATCCCTGTGCCATCTGACTATATAGTAGGACCAGGGGATGAGGTAAAGATACTTCTCTGGGGAAGGGTCAATGCCCAGTATAACCTTGTTATTGATAGAGACGGTAATATAACAATACCGCAGATAGGTCCCCTTACTGTAGCAGGGATGCGTTTTGATACCATGAAGAACTATCTCATGGAGCAGGCAGAGCAGATTGTTGGAGCAAATATAAATGTTACGATGGGGGCACTGAAGAGCATTCCGATATTTGTACTTGGTGAGGTAAGAAGGCCCGGCAGTTATACAATCGGCTCTTTCTCCACAATAACAGATGCCCTTCTCCTGTCAGGAGGACCTACAGAGATAGGCTCGTTAAGAAACATACAATTGAAGAGAAAGGACAAGGTCATTTCTGTGCTTGATTTCTATGACCTACTCCTTAAAGGCGATAAGTCACAGGATAAGATATTACAGGCAGGGGATGTTGTGTTTGTGCAGACAGCAGGACCGCTTGTTGGTGTTGCAGGGAATGTGAAAAGACCTGCAATCTATGAGCTTAAGGATAGGTTTGACCTGATGAGCCTCTTTGATCTTGCAGGTGGAATAATCCCTACCGCATACACCCAGCAGATACAGGTTGAGAGGATACAGAAGAATGAAAAACAGGTGGTTATTGATATCGATGATAAGGATTTAACTAAATCAAAGGATTTCATCCTTCAGGATGCCGATTTAGTAAAGGTCTTTCCCATTGTTGATAAGGATGTAAATGTAGTTTATCTCTATGGGAATTTAAAACGGCCAGGGAAATACGAGTATAAAGAAGGAATGAAGGTTAAGAACCTGATAAAGGATTCTAATGAGCTATTACCGGAGACCCATTTTGAATATGCCCTGATCAAGAGATTAAATCCACCAGGACTTGAGACGCATCTAATACCCTTTAACCTTGGCGCTCTTCTTCTAAAGGATGATGCCTCAAATAATATTGAGCTAATGCCCCAGGACTTTATCTATGTATTTTCAAAATGGTTCTTTAAGGATAAGCCCTTTATAACCGTAGAGGGTGAGGTGAGAAAGGGTAGCAGGTTTAACCTGGATGAAAAAACCAGAGTCAAGGATGCCATCCTTCTAGCAGGTGGGCTCACAAAGGATGCCTATCTTGAGAAAGGCGAAATAATCAGGTTGAACGAAAAGAGAGAGGCGTCGCAGGTTTATTTCAATGTAGGTCTTGCAATGGCTGAAGATCCAAAAGAGAATCTCTCCCTTCAGGATGAAGACAGGATAATCATCCATTCTCTCTGGGAAGAAAAGTATAAACACACAGTATCCATCGAAGGAGATGTATTGAAACCAGGGCAGTATCAGCTCGTTAAAGATATGGAGGTAAGCGACCTGATATTTGCAGCAGGGAATATCCTTGAATCCGCATTCCTTGATGAGGCTGAAATTTCATCTCATATCATAATAGATAGTGGAAGGGCTGTAAGGATAGATTACAGAAAGATAGACCTGAGAAAGGCATTAGCCGGGGATCCCGCTCATAATATAGTCCTTAAGCCTTATGACAGGTTGTTTGTAAAACGCATACCTGACTGGAGGATAGAAAAGTTTGTAGTCCTTTCAGGAGAGGTTAAATTTCCTGGAAAATACATTGTTAAGAAAGGTGAGAGGTTCTCGTCTGTTCTTGAGAGGGCTGGAGGGTTTACTGACAAGGCATATCTTAAAGGTGCGGTATTTGTGAGGGAATCTGTAAGGTCTCTTCAGCAGAGGATGCTTGATGAGTATATAAGCAGGCTTGAGAAAGACCTGCTTGCAGCTAGCACAACAGAGGTTGCAGCAGCACTAAGCCCTGATGAGGCAAAGATAAAGCAGACCGAGATGCAGCAGAAAAGGGAACTTATCACAAAACTTAAGGGGATAAGGCCACAGGGGAGGATGGTCATACATCTCAGCCGTCTTGAGAGATTCAAAGAGAGTATATCAGACATAGAACTTGAAGATGGAGACAGTCTCTTTATCCCTGCAAGACCAAGTTCGGTGAATGTAATCGGCTCTGTATATAACCAGACTGCATTTCTCTATAATCCAGAGGCATCACTTTCGCAATACATCTCACTTGCAGGTGGACCTACAGAGTTTGCTGACACAAAGAGAACTTATGTTCTCAAGACTGATGGCTCTGCAATCGCACCTGACCAGTTAAGAGGCTGGGGCATTAACTGGAATGAGAAGAACTACCGCTGGGAGGTGGCTGATTATTCAAATACACGTCTTGACCCTGGTGACACGATAGTTGTGCCAGAGAAAATAGAAAGAATAGCATGGCTCAGGGAGATAAAGGACATAACACAGATATTATTTCAGATGGCTGTGACCGCTGGTGTTCTGATTGCACTATTTTGACGTTCGGTTCGCTCAGTCCAGGAAGGAGTCCCTCATCTTGGAAGCTGTTAGATGGGGGCTGATAGTAATAATGATAACGGGCATATTAACGAAATCAGCCTCTTTGAGCTTTGCCTCAGATAACTTTAAACACCCTGCATACTGGGGAGGAACAGGGCTTATGGAGATCCCTACTGCAAGGGTTATAGATGACTGGGATGTAAGGGCTGGGGTTGGACAGTCGCATCCCTACAGATACTATTTTGGAACCCTTGGTTTTCTCCCTGGACTCGAACTCAATGGAAGGATTACAGAATTCCTTGGCTTCAAGGCTACAGGGGCTAAATGGGCGGGATACGGTAACGATAAGGATAAGGCAGTCGATATAAAATACCAGATCCTGAATGAGAGCCGTCCTCTTCCAGCCATTGCCATAGGTGCACAGGACATACAGGGAACAAGGCTCTTTAACTCTGAGTATATAACCTTCAGCAGGCAGATATACCCATTTGATCTTACTGTTGGCTATGGAAGGGGCAGATTAAAAGGGCTATTTTACGGTGCTGAGTTCAAGGCATCTGATTCTGTCTCCTTTCTTATAGAGAAGAACCCGATTAAGTATGAAAAGGATATCAAAAGGGTTGTGGAGAGGGCGAAGTCAGAGATAAACATCGGCACGAGGATAAGGATATCAAAGGGGCTTGTCCTCAATCTCTCATATCAGCGAGGAGAAAAATTAGGGGCTTTGTTAAGTTATACATTCGGTCTTGGAAAACCGATGCTTCCATGGAAGCCAGATTATCCATTCACTGGACCTGTTGACAGACGGTCTCTCAGAGAGGTCATCCCATCAGATCCTGCTGAAAGGATTGAGAGATACCTCCTTAGACAGGGGTTTGCAAATGTAAAAGTGAAATTAACAGATAAGGAGATATTCGTCGAATATGAAAATACAAGATACCTCTCAGAGGCAAAGGCTCTGGGAAGGGTCTTGCGCACTGTGGTCTCACAGGCGCCGAAAGACATAGAGAACATCCATGCGATTACAAAGGTGAGAAATATCCCTACAATAGCAACCTCAGCCAAGCCGCAAGAGATAATCGATTTCTTTAATAACAAAATAACCACAGAGGAGTTTAAGGATGTGATAAAGGTATCAACAGAGATACCTGAGATAAAGGACTTTCCACTTGCGGCTACGGAACTAAAAAGGGGGAGCTTCGAAAGACTTACAAAAGGGGCATGGCCCGGGTTACAGACATACTGGAATGACCCATCAGGCTTTTTTAAATACAGATTAACGATGGATGCATGGTCAACAGTAAACCTCTGGGATGGGGCTGATATTTTCGGTATTGTAAGACTACCTGTAAGTAACACTATAAGCACAAACCAGCCCCCAATAAGCAAAGACCCTGTAAGAAGCGACATCGTAGATTACATCGGAAGAGAAAATCTCCGTCTCGATGCTGTTGTATTAAATCAATTGATAAGGTTTGGAGACAGAACACTGGCAAGGGGGAGTTTTGGCTATCTTGAAAACGAATATGCAGGGATCTCTGGTGAGATACTACATCTGCTTGGAGAAGGGAGATTCGCTGTTGGTGCAGAGGTAACCAGTGTAAAGAAGCGAGACCCTGTAGATACATTCAGGCTAAAAGACACATCTTACAGCACAGCTACCCTCAACACCCTTTATCGCATACCAGGGCTCGATCTTACTGCAGCTGCAAGGGCAGGAAGATTCCTTGCAGGAGATGATGGAGTAAGGTTCGATATCGCAAGAACAAAGAGAGGAGTGACTGTTGGCTTCTGGTACAGTGTTACTGACATGAAAGATTATGTTGGAGGAAAGAGATACCATGACAAGGGATTCAGTATAACGATCCCTGCAAATATGTTTTTTGACCACGACTCTAAAAAGAAATATACATATGCCCTCTCACCATGGACAAGGGATACAGGGCAGTTAGTAAGCCAGTGGAGAACGCTCGGTTCATACATGTTTAACCTCTATCCAGCGGATATAAAGGGACGACTGGATGAAATGAAGGATTAAACCTATATATGGCATCCCGCCTCACCATGTGAGGCTGAAATAATGGAGGTATTTCTGGTGACTCTCTCAGAGATACCGAAAGGGAGGTGAGGAAAGGTGAATATAGCGAAAAATCGGTTCATCATAGTGTTTCTACTGGTAGCAGTATATCTCCTTTCCCCTGTGCTTCAGGGTATTGCTGATGCACAGGCAGAAGCAGCAGTGGCAGTTACCCTGCCATCTGGTGAGGTAGTCCAGATGACAGACGCACAGCTTCAGTCATTTATAGCACAGCCCGGCATCACATTCTCTGCAACAACACCAACACTTGCAGCAGGACAGATAGCAGTAGAAATCCCTGCCACATTAGGTGGAGGATTTGTTGTCGGAACGCCCTCTGCCATAGCAGCTGGGTTGAACGCAACAGGCATAGCTATTGGTGCAACAGCGGCTACTGTTGTAGGTGTGAGTACAGCAGCTATAGTAGGGGCAGCCGCGGTGGCAGCTGGAGTGATTGCAGCGATAGCCGAAGCAACAAAGGGAGAGGCGGCAGTAACCCATCACCATTAATGTAGGGCGAGGCGTTGGCTCCTCCTACAGATTAAATCCGGATGAGGCGGGATGTAATTTATTATTAATACGAGATTCTTCGGCTTCGCCGAAGCATCTCTGATTGTTGTTGGACGGCACTGGTTCTTACTATTGTTTTAGTCATCGACAGGTCATATAGACCTGAAGGGCGGTAGCCTGTCTTTGAAAAGATTAAAGGAAATATTTGAAATGATAATACTTTTGGTTCAGTTCATACCAATCTTCCTGCTATTAGTTGTCTTCCTCATCATATTAACATTATTTAAAAGGGGTAATATTCCCGATATCTTTGATATAGAATCAGGGATAGATTAGATGCATACATAATTCCAGGGGGAAGAAGGGCGTATTTGCCTCTGAGGCAGCTGGAGTGACCTGAACGAAGTGCTGGATAGAGATACTATGAAAAATATCATAAGAGGGAATTTTATAGATATAGATAGCAGTGCTTCTATTATATTTGCTGGAGAAAGACTTGTTGCTACAATACGAAAGCACATATATCCCGATTTCAACAAGACACAGGATTGAGAATCCTGGAATCATCCCCCTGCATATAATAGATGTCCAGAACGGAGATTATTTCGGAAATGATAGTTACTGCTTCCTGATTGATAGAGCGCCTACAGTTATGGTCTCTTGAGAACAGAATGTGTTCCGACCCGTCTAAGAATATATGTGTCTCCAGCAATCTGGAATGTCACTCTATATTGAAGGGTAACTCTTGCTTCCAGAATAGATTTGTGCCCCTCGATCTTTTTAGTCTGCAGAGAAGGATGTTTTGGGTTTTCAATAAGCCTTTCAATCTGTCTATCAACCAGTCTCTGGATATTAGAAGGGAGATTTCTATAATCTCTCACAAAAGGCTTGGTAAATATAATCTTCATACCTTAGTCTTCTTGAGAGTCTTAATTGCTTCAGATGCCTTAGAAAAAGGGCCAAGGGTTTCACCCTTCTTTATAGCTTCGTCAGCTTCTTTTTCTTTCTCCTGCCATTCCTTTGTCCAGAACCATTCTTGGTCTTTTGGTATTAATTTCTTAGGGATTAGTATCAGGACATTGTCTTTGACCTGCGTTTCAAGAAAGTCCCCGATATCGAGGTGGAGGGACTCAAAGACCTCTTTTGGTATTGTAATCTGGTGTTTCGGCCCTATCTTTGTAACTGCCATATTTACCTCCTGTAGTTTCTTGTTTTCTTACTTTAAGTATATAAGAAATTAAGAAACAATGTCAAGCTATAATGCTCCTGAAAGCATACCAACCTCAGCCTCTCGTAGGGCACTTATTACTGGCATTACTGGTCAGGATGACTCGTATCTGGCTGAACTACTTTTATCAAAGGACTATGAGGTTCATGGACTTATCCGTAAGGCAAGCACCTTTAACACAGGAAGGATAGACCATATTTATGTTGATACACATGAACTTGGTGCAAGACTCTTATCATAGTTAAAGGAGGATTTAAATAATAATATGTTGTCAAAACCCTTTATTTATAAGGCTTTTTCAAGCCTTGCAAGGGACTCATTTTAGCAGAAGGAGGAAATTTTAAATGAGTAAAAAGGCTTTAGTTTGTGGTGCTGGTGGATTTATAGGAAGTCATCTGGTAAAAGTAGCCTTTTCCTTTTTTAAATCTTCCATAAGCTATGAACAATGAGCTATTGTGCTTGACAGCTTTCACGCTTGTCAGCCTGTATGTTTGTTCAAATGACAAGATTAAACAGCCTGTTGAAAAACTCTTCTAAAAATACTTCGTAAAATACTTCACATTGACATTCCAAAGTGCTAGACTATTGCAACTTTGGATTTAAGGAGGTGCAATTGTTACGAGAAAAATAAAGAGTTGAACCAATGTTTTATTACGTAAGAATGGAGGATATAGTTCCTGAAAATCATTTGCTAAGACTTGTTGACAGGCATATTGATTTCAATTTTATAAGGGACAAAGTAAGACATTTGTACAGCCCTACAGGGCGACCATCAATTGATCCAGAGATACTGCTGAGGATGCTTCTTATAGGGTATCTCTATGGGATAACCTCAGAGCGTCGTTTATGCGAAGAAGTCAAGATGCATGTAGGATACAGATGGTTTGTAGGATTAAACCTTGAAGACAAAGTCCCTGACCACTCGACATTTTCAAAGAATCGTCATGAGAGGTTTTCAGAGAGCAACATATTTCAGGAGATATTTGATGAGATAGTGACGCAATGCATATCCAGAGGACTATTAACAGGGAAACATCTGACAGTAGACAGCACGTATGTACAGGCTAATGCATCATTTAAAAGTCTTGAGCCAATAGTAGTAACAATGAACTCTAAAGAATATATAGAGAAGATCGAGGAAGAAAACCCTGTAGAAAATAAGCCTTGGGAGCCGGGTGAGGATTATCCGCATGTTGGGGAAAAAATCAGCAATGATACACACAGGTCTAAGACAAACCCCGATACAAAACTATCAAGGAAATCATTCAAGACAACCACAGGCCTTTATTCAGCGACATATTTGATAGAATTGAAGAAAATAGAGATAGATAATTGAAAATACCTTTTGTTGACCTCCGAAAACAATATGACTTGATTAAGGACGAGATTGACAATGCAATCCAGAACGTCATTAAGGACTCGGCTTTTATTGGTGGGAAATATGTAAAAACTTTTGAGCAGAATTATGCAAATTATATTGGGGTTAAACATTGTATAGGGGTAGGTAACGGGACAGACGCCCTTTTTATCGCTTTGTGGGGTTTGGGCATTCATGAAGGAGACGAAGTAATCACGGCTGCGAATTCCTTTATAGCTACTTCAGAGGCAATTACAATGACAGGAGCCAAAGTGGTGTTTGTAGATTGTGATAAAGAAACCTACAATATTGATGTCAAGAAGATTGAGAGAGCTATTACAAATAGAACAAAGGCAATTATACCTATTCATCTTTATGGGCAACCTGCTGATATAGATCAGATTATTGAATTTGCTCAAAAATCCAATATATATATAATAGAAGATGCTGCTCAAGCACATGGGGCCCAGTATAAAGGCCGAAATGTTGGAATACTTGCAGATTGTGCTTGTTTCAGTTTTTTCCCCGCAAAAAATCTTGGTGCTTATGGAGATGCAGGAACAATAGTAACCAATAATGACGAACTTGCCACTAAAGTCAGAATGTATGCGAACCATGGCAGAATAGAAAAATATAACCATGAAATTGAAGGCGTAAACAGTCGTCTTGACGGCTTACAGGCCGCAATTCTTGATGTCAAATTAAAATATCTTGAAAAGTGGAATAAGAGAAGAAGGACAATTGCAAAAATGTATGATGAAGGATTAAAAGGTGTTGTTGAAACACCGAAGGTCCTGCCGTATGTGAAACATGTTTATCATCTTTATGTGATACGAGTAAAGAACAGAGACAAAGTAAGAGAATTCTTGGCAAATAAGGGAATTTCAACAGGTATTCACTATCCGATTCCTTTACCTCGCCTGAAAGCATACAATTATTTAGGACACAAACCAATAGATTTTCCGGTTGCCTATTCACTAAAGGATGAGATTTTGAGTCTTCCTATTCATGGGGACATGTCAGATGAACAAGTTGATTATGTAATAGAGCAGGTAATAAATGTAGTAAATAAGGAGAGTGTAAAACGATATGGCACAGGAAAAGATAAGGTTTGCCCTAATCGGTTGTGGGGCAATAGCCAATAAACATGTGATAGCCATTAATAGACTTGACAATGCAGAAGTGGTTGGTGCTTATGATATTAATGCACGAACTGTCAAAACCTTTAGTGAAAAGTATTCAATTTCTGCGTTTACCAATGTTTCAGAAATGATAGAGAAAGAGAATCCACACATTTTTAATATATTAACTCCATCCGGAAACCATGCTGAAAACATATTGGAATTAATTCGTTTCAGGAGGCATTTTGTTGTTGAAAAACCATTAGCATTGAGGTTAGACCAGATTGATAGATTGCTGGAAGAATGTGATAAAAAAGGATTGAAAATATTTGTGGTTCAGCAGAATCGCTTTAATCCACCAATTCAAAAACTTAAGGAGGCTTTGGATAAAGGCCGGTTTGGGAAACTTGTGATGGGAACGGTTAGGGTTAGATGGAGCAGGAGTCAGGACTACTATGACCAGAAACCCTGGCGAGGCACATGGGCTTTAGATGGTGGTGTTTTAACAAATCAGGCAAGCCATCATATAGACATACTGATATGGATGATGGGAGAAGTGGAGAGTGTAATAGCTAAAACTGCTACAAGGTTAGTTAATATAGAAACTGAAGATACCGCAGCCGCTGTTTTAAAGTTTAGAAATGGTGCATTGGGTATAATTGAGGCGACAACCGCAACAAGGCCTAGGGACCTAGAAGGTTCTATGAGCATACTCGGAGAGAAGGGAACTGTTGAGGTTGGTGGCTTCTTTATGAACGAGCTTAAAACCTGGAATTTTGCTGAACCTGATGAGATGGATAATAATATTTGGGAGAAGTTTGCAAAAGTTCCCGATCAAATAGCTTGGAATCACACCGAATTTTTTAAAGATGTGATAAATAGTTTAAAAAATGATAGTAAGGGATTAGTTGATGGATTGGAAGGTCGAAGGTCCGTTGAATTGATAAGTGCCATTTATGAATCAGCAGAGACAGGGAAAGAGGTTTTCTTAAGATTCACACCGAGGAAATGTCGCCTTGGAGTAATCAATGATAAGTAAAGAGGCGATAATTTATCCTAATGTGAAACTGGGCAAAAACTGCATTATAGAGGATTTCGTAATAATTGGAATACCTCCTATTGGCAATGATACACATGAAGTTAAAACAGTAGTAGGTGACAATGCTATAATTAGATCACACACTGTAATATACGCGGGTAATAGGATAGGAAATAACTTTCAAACTGGTAATAAGGCAAACATTAGAGAGCAAAATGAAATAGGTGATAATGTGAGCATAGGAACCTTATCGGTAATTGAACACCACGTAAAGATGGGGAATGGTGTAAGGATTCACACGCAGGCTTTTATTCCAGAATATACTATCCTTGAGGAAGAGTGTTGGATAGGACCAAATGTTGTAATTACTAATGCCAAATATCCCAAATCTCCTAATGTAAAACAAGAATTGAAGAGTGCACATATCAAAAAATATGCAATAATCGGAGCAAACAGCACATTACTTCCATGTGTAGTTATCGGAGAATATGCCATTGTCGGAGCTGGAAGCGTAATAACTAAGGACGTACCGCCTAATGCTGTGGTAGTAGGTAATCCTGGAAAGATTATTAATTATAGAGATAAACTCCCTTATTAATTAATTGTCTATATTCAATTTTGTAATGCATGTTGCCTACAGTAACTTTACAATATGCAAAGGATAATTAAACCGAGTTCTTTTATTAAAGATATGACTTTTACGTCAATAACATTTATTACAACGGTAGTTTCACTTATTGTCGTGACACGCTTCTTAGCAGAAGGTTTAGGTCCTGAGATGTTTGGTGCCTACTCGCTGGCAAGGAATATTTTATCAACTACAATTTCGTTCTCTACTCTTGCTATGGGCGTGGCAATACCGAGGTATGTGGCTCTTACAAAAGATTACCATATTAAAATCAGCTATCTCCTAAGTGGGCTGATTTTAATTTCCACATCATGCCTTATACTCTTAACCTTAGGTCTGATATTCAATGATAAATTGACAGTTCTAATTTTTAATGATAGGGCTTATTCTTCTTTATTTACTGCAAGTATGGTTATGGTCATTGGGTACTCATTATACAGTGTCTTATACGGTTTTTACCGTGGGCTTGGGAAAATGAGCAAAGCTAACCTATGGCAGTTGACGATAATGGCAGTCAGTCCTGCAGTCATTGCATTCGCTTTTCATAAATCCGGTAAAGTTGACCTAATAATTTTCCTTATGGGACTGGTATCTTTTACTACAGTAATTCCTTTGATTTCTTATGGCTATAAGGCTCTTTTAATAAGGAGGAATTCCCTCAAAATATGGAGTCATTTAAAAGAGCTTTCTCAATATAGTTTTCCAAGAATCCCCGGAGGCATAGCCTTAGCCAGTATTATGACCATTGGCCCTTTTCTTGCCTCTCACTTTATATCGCTTAAGGACGCAGGATATGTCATAGTGGGGCAGTGTGTTTTCAGAATCGTGGAGGGGGGAGTAGGGGTCTTTGGAATAGTTACCCTTCCAAAGGTAGCTCAGCTATTCGCGGAAGGCAGGAACGAATTCCTAAGTGATAGGGCAAATGATATTCTCTCTTTTATTTTCCATCTGGGTTTATTTGCAACCCTCCACCTTATTCTCTGGACGGACCGGATTATTTTTATATGGCTTGGTGAACAATATATAGACGCCATTCTTCCGACAAGGGTATTTCTTATCGTGCTCGTCCCCTACCTTATCTATGCAATGTTCTGTTCGGTAATAGATGCTATTGAAAAGAGGGCAGTGAATGCCTATCACATCTATATATCGTTTATAACAACACTATGCATTTCCCTAATTTTAGTTAAAACAGGATTTGGGATATTGGGTTTAGCTATAGGAGTGGCAGGAGGTTATTTAATGCTCGGTTCGCTTACTGTTATTTACCTTTTTAAAGTTTATCGGTTTCGGTATAAGACACTGGAGGTCTTCAGATGTTTGTTGCTGAATGCATTCTTTATTATTGCTGCATTAATCGCAAAGAAATGGTTTGAGATTACCTACCACGGTATGCAAATTGTAAAAATTGCAATTATCATGGAAGTGTGCTTTTTATTGATATACTGTTTTCTTCTGTGGAAAATGAACGTGGGGTGGATGGTTGAGTTGAAAAATAGGATTGTCAGTGTTGGCTCTGGTGAATCCTAAACCTGACTGAATCTGAGATAAATAGTGTAAATATGAGACTTGTAATAGGTGAGCCTGCAAATATTGATGGCAAGATGGTTGAGCACGGCATTACGAATTTCCCTCATTTGGGAATTTTGTATATTTTCAGTTATCTCCGCAAGAATATGAGCAATCTGAATATGTTTTATCTGCGGGGTAATATCGGCATACAGGAGTATCTTAAAAAGCTGGAAGAAATGAAACCGGATGTTTATGGCATTTCTTTTGCAACATTAATGTCGCCTTTTGCATATCAGACTATAAATGCCGTTAGAGACAGATTCCCTCATATCCCAATTATATGCGGATGGTCGCATCCCACAGCGGCTTACGAGGAGGTATTAACAGATTCCAAAGCAGACATTTGCGTAATCGGCGAAGGTGAGCAGACCACATTGGAATTAGTAGAATATTTTCAGTCCGGCAAAAGAACGTTGTCTAAAATTAATGGTATTGCATATAAAAAAAACGGTTCTATAAAATTAACCCTTCCCCGTCAGCACATTAAAGACCTTGGGTCCCTTCCAATACCTGCATGGGATATGGTTGATTTTAAAGATTATGTAGGACTTGCGATAGCTAAAGGTTTTCCTAATACAGCAATGATTTTCAGCAGGGGCTGCCCGTTTAATTGTGTGTACTGCTCTAACCCTGTCTGGAGGTCATCAAAACCTTGGTTAAGACTTCGTCCGCCAGAGCAAATACAAGAAGAGATAACATTACTTTATAACAGAGGGATTAGGGAGATATGGATAAGAGCAGACGAGTTTAATTCTGATTTGAGATGGACATTGGAAGTATGCAAGGCAATCAAAGATTTAAATTATAAAGATTTACATTTTGAATGTAATTTAAGGGCGGATAAGGTTACTGAAGAGTTAGCAAAGGCATTAAGGGATATAAATGTGTGGATGATTAATTTAGGCATTGAAACTTTTAACCAAAGGGTACTGGATGGAATTAAAAAGCATGTAACGGTTCAACAGATAATTGACAGTTGTAAGATGCTGAAAAAGTACGGGATAAATATCTATGCGTGGTTAATGTGTTACCAGATATGGGAAGAAGATGATAGGCTTTGCTGGGAGACGCCGGAAGAAGTAGACAACACCTTAAAAATGGCAAGAAAGATGCATAAAGATGGGTTAATAGATATGATGTCATGGCAGATTGCTACCCCGCTTCCTGGCTCCGAGATGTTTAATATTGCAAAAAAATATAATCTGATTAGGAAACCATACAAATACGATGTCTGGGAACCGAGTATTTCTATGCATGGAATTTCAATAAAACAATTAATGAAGCACCGCATGCTGGGAATGGTGCTTCAGAGCTATATGGCGTGGAAATCTGGGGTTATAACTTTAAACTCTCCAATGTTATTCAGAAGGGCATGGAAAAAAATAAAATATATAAGCAGCTCTTTCATAAAAAGCAGATTTTCTTTTATAAGAGATTAATATGCCGGTTCGCTTTTTATATCTTAAAAACCAATAGCACATTTT
Source organism: Nitrospirota bacterium (assembly GCA_040756155.1). Classification (NCBI taxonomy): domain Bacteria; kingdom Pseudomonadati; phylum Nitrospirota; species Nitrospirota bacterium. The sequence continues at coordinate 17,076 of JBFLZU010000047.1, forward strand.
AAAAACAGAAGTATCTCCGGGGGGGATTATGCATATTTATATGGTAAGCGGATTAGCTGAGATAGAGATTGCCGGCAACCAATCAATGAAAAATACCATTAAGCATTTATCAGAATTCGGTCATAAAATCTCTGTCTTTTCTTTTCTGCCCCAAAATTATGCGACCCTGCAAAATCCTAAAAAAATTTTTAATTCGGGTGTGGAATTCCACAGGCTGCCGGCGGGGTTATCGTATATCCTTTACGCCGGGAAAAACATCAAGGACACAATCGGCAGGTGGGGAAGAAATGGAGAGGGCAGATCGGCTCAAAGAGAAGAATATAATTTTTTGGGGCGGGTGTTCTATATAATACTATTATTTTTATTTTACCTTCCTTTTGAGTTTGCGAGAGTTTCATACTACTTTTATAAAAAGAAACCAGATATTTTTTACGGTTTAAATTATCAAGGCGCTTTAGTTGCAAGTTTGTTAGCCAGAATTTACAGGAAACCAGTCGTTACAAGATTTTATGGGGCATCGGATATTAAAGAAAGAGAACTGCTGACGCTGAAAAATAGGTTTTTATGCCTGGACATAATATGCGGCATGAAAAGTTATAGCAATGCGGTCATCATGACAAATGATGGAACGCGGGGGGATAAGAAACTCAAATTAATGGGTATTGATGAAAGTAAAATTCATTTTTGGATGAATGGATTAGACATAGACGATCTTGTATTGCCTGCAGGCTGGGAGCCGGATAAATTTAAGGAGGGACGGGGGCTGAAAGGGAAAAAAATAATTATAATGATTTCCAGATTATCAAAATGGAAAAAAGTAGACAGGGGGATTAATTGTGTTCATAAATTAATCAAGGCATTTAAAATGAATGATGTGGCACTTATTATTATAGGTGAGGGACCGGAAATGGAGAGTTTAAAGAAACTGACAGAAAGGCTGGGGATTAAAAATGAGGTAAGATTTATTGGAGGGGTGCCGCACCGGGAAGTATACAAGTATTTCACAATATCGAATATTTTTATGACCCTTTATGATATTAGCAACTTGGGCAACCAGTTATTAGAGGCTATGTATTTTGGCTTGCCCATTGTAACTCTGGATGACGGGAGCACAGAAGATTTGCTGAAAAACAACTATAATTCGCTGCTTGTAAAAACCGACGATATTGAAAGTGAACTGCCGCTAAATGTTAAAAAGCTTCTGGACAATGAGTTGTGGAGCAGGGAAATAGGCCGGAATGCAAAAAAAACATTTGAGGAAAAAGTAATCTCATGGAAAGAAAGAATGAGATTAGAAGACGCACTTATTAGAAAAGTTGCTGACTCACAATAATATGGGGATTATCGCAGGAAAATTTAGAAGACTTGCGCAGCTGATCCGGTACAGCAGGACCAGAGGGCCGTTAAAGGTCGCTAGGATTATAAAAAAGTCTTTTTACTGTAAAGTCAGCGGTTATCCAAACTCTCTTATGATAGAGGCAGCGAGTAAATGTAATCTTTCATGTGCTATGTGCTGGGCGTATAAAGCATATGAACGGCGCAGAAATAATTTTCTCAGCTACACAGAATATAAAAAAATAATAGATGATATAGAATTCTTTTGTTCAAAAATCTTCTTTAGTTTTTGCGGCGAGCCGCTGTTAAATAAAGATATTTATAAAATGATAGAGTATGCCAATCAAAAGAATATACTTGTTGGTCTGTCCACAAATGCAATGCTTTTAACAGAGGAGAATGCAATAAAATTATTAGAGGCTAAACCTGCCGAAGTAATTATTTCTTTGGATGCAACTAATAAGGACATTTATGAAGCAATGAGGATAGGAGGGGACTTTGACACGGCATTGCAGAGGGCTAAGTTTCTAGCAGAGGAGAAAAAAAGGAGAAAACAGAATACGCCTGAAGTTATTTTACAGATGGTTGTGACAAAAAAGAATGAATCTGAAATAGATGAATTTATTAAACTGAGTGAAGCTATCTCGGCAGATGGTGTTTGCATCAAGTCCATGTTTATTGACCATCACGGCGATGAATCTTACAGGAGAAAATTAATTGATGAGTATCTACCCGTGACACATGATATCTGCCGCTATACTAAATGCGAAGATGGTAGCGTGATTCTTAAAAAGACCGGCTTGTGTCCTAATATCAATTCGCCTGTAATAGCCAGCGACGGGAATGTTCACATATGCTGTTTTGATATCCTTGGGGAGTACAAGCAGGGTAACGCAATAGAGGAAAACTTTTGTGACATATGGCACAGAAACGACTATGTCCAGTTCAGGAACAACATTATGCTTAATAGAAAATTGCCGCTGTGTCAGGTGTGTGTTTATTCTGATGTGCCTGAAGTGAATATCTGTTGCAAATGAAAGAGCGGGGACGCTTAACTACTGACAGTATAGAAACGTGATAAGTTGTATTTTATCATTGCCTATTTTGCCTTTTTATGGTCTTAGGAAATACAAAGAGTTCGCGATCTTTTTGTTGATTTTAGCTGTATCAATAGGGCCAAGGATACACGTGGGAACATTGCAGTACGGGAAGTTGTTTGATTTAAGATACGAAGATTTTTTAATAGTACTGCTGATAATCTCGTGGCTTTTATATTCGGCGTTTAAACCGCAAAAGCTTTATTTATCTCCGTTGTGGAAGCCTGTGCTGGTCTATTTATCGGTAGCATTCATTTCAACTTTTATTGGTCTTTGGGCCGGATGGATTGAACTGGTAAGGGCCTTCTTTTTTTACTTTAAAGAAGTGGAATACTTTTTCTTCTTCATCATAACAATCAATTTTATTAAAGATTACAAAGGATTAAAATATGCAATCGTTGCTTTTTTGACCGGTGGGGTAATAAATGGTGTTTATGTCTTTTATCAGATTGTTTCAGGCAATATCGGTAGAGGGGTGGGTGATCTCAGCGATGTTTACAGACATTACGGGATTGCAACTATAGGGGAAACCTCCTCTGCTATTGTAGGTAATTATTTTTCAATGATAATAATTCTTTGTGCAATAGTCTTTATCTTTATATCAGAAAAATCTATTAAATTGATATCTTTTATCTGCATACCGTTGTCTTTTTTAGGATTAATAGGAAGTTTTAATAGAAGTAGTGTTTGGGGAACCATTTTTCTGCTGCCGGTTTGGTTTTATTTCATCTTTTTCTCCAACAAAAAATATAGTAAAAAATATCAATCTATTGCCATACTGATACTTTTAGTTTTAGTGATTCCGCTTCTTTTCGGTATGGTAAAAGAAGATCCGTTTTCAGAGCGTATCTTAAACATAAACACATTAATAGAGGCATACAAAAATGAAAGGTTTAACGAGGTGTATATTAATTATTTTAAAGCGATTGCAATTAGTCCAATAACAGGTTTAGGGAAATCTATAACCGGCGACCTGTCTATTATCCAGGATTTGTACGGGACGGCACATAACCAGTATATCGGGATATTGTCTGAAATGGGGATAATTGGGTTACTCGTTTTTTTATATCTCATCTGGCTGGTTATTAAATTTTCTTACAAGACTTACCGTGATGGTTATTCTCCATTTTGTAAAATTATCGGGTTAACCAGCCTTATGTGGACAATTCTGTTATGTATTGAATCTTTTGCCTGCGATGCCTTTATCGCAGCTAAAACAGCTGAATCGTATTGGATACTGGTAGGTTTATTAATGGTAACTTATCAATTTAATTGGTTGGAAACATATTCTAAAGTTAAGGGGTAGCGGAATATTTAGTTATGCGAGTTTTGCTTGTACACCCGTCAGTGGTAAATGATACTCCTCAGCCGCCTTTAGGAGTTGCGTATGTTGCGTCCTATCTCCATGGTATATGTAATCATGATGTACGCCTGATAGACCTCGGGACTCAACCGCCCGTACACGCTGTTGATACGCTGAGGAAAAAAATTAAAGAATTCAATCCCGGTATTGTGGGCATATCATTTCTTACGACGCAGTTTGAGATAGCCATGAAATGTTTCAGAATGGTGAAATCTGTCAGTAATAATATTATCACGGTTGCAGGAGGTGTACATACAAGTTCTTTGCCTGAGGAGGTATTGAATCAGCCTGCTGTTGATTTTGCAGTCTTTGGAGAGGGTGAGATGACTATGGCCGAGCTAACCGAAGCGGTTAATACAAACAAGACATCTTTTGAAGGCATTAAGGGGCTGGGTTTCAAAAAAGAGGGGCGGATTATGCTTAACTCGCCGCGTGAACCCATCAAAGACATTGATACGATTCCCCTTCCCTTCTGGAAAGATTTATCAAAGACAAAATATACTGACCTTTCCTTCAGATATGCCGATAAAGATTCTCCGCATGATGAAGTAAGGTTTTTCCCCGTACTGACATCGAGAGGGTGCCCGAACAAATGTAACTTCTGTGCTGTTAATGTCGTATCCAGCGGAAAGTTGAGATTCCGCGATCCAGAAAAAGTATTCAGGGAAATCCAGTGGCTCTACAATGATTATGGCGCCCGTTATTTCCAGATTATTGATGATACTGCAACGGTGAAAAAGGGGAACATGATCACCCTCTGCAGGATGATTATTGATTCCGGCATGGATATAAAATGGGGATGCAAGTCGCGCGTCAATACAGTCGATCCAGAGTTGCTTGGTTACATGAAGAAAGCAGGCTGCCGGCTGATCTCCTTCGGGGTTGAATCAGGTGACCAGGAGATACTTAAGAAGATCGGTAAGAACATCACCCTCGAACAGGTTAAAAAGGCATTTACCACGACAAAGCAGACAGGGATACTGACAGAGGCATATTTTATGGTCGGCAATATAGGTGAGACGTGGGAATCGGTAAATCGCACAATCAGTTTTATAAAAGAATTAGATGCTGATTATGTTGGTTGCTCTATTACGGTCCCATTCCCCGGAACTGAGATTTATAGGATTATAAAAGAGAAAGGCTGGTTAAAAAATATTGATTATTCTAAATTTAATGCAGCCTTTCATTTTGTGGGGGACCCTCTGCCTATTATGAGAACCGAAGCCATGTCACAGCGGGATTTGCTCAATGCTTATTATAAGGTAAATAGCAGCATTGTTATGAAAAAGATGAAGTTGGCGTACGGAAATAAGTTTTATCTGAAGCCGACTTACTATAAGAGGGAAATTTTTTTCAGGATACGTTCAATGGGTATCCGCCGTTTTGCCTCTGTTCTTTATAACCTTTTTGTAAACCGTGGTTTAACCGGGCAGAGATTAATGAAATTTTCACGTGGTGCAGAGAAATAACGAGTTGCTTTGCCATTGAAATCCTGAAATGGTAATTGACGTTAGCATAATCATCCCCTGTCGTAATGAAGAAAGGTTTATTGGTAAATGTCTTGACTCTATAATAGAGAATAACTATCCAAAAGACTACCTTGAGGTTTTGGTTGTTGATGGGATGAGTGTGGATGAGACACGGGGTGTTGTGGAAAAATATACCCGGCAGTACTCATTTATCCGACTATTAGAGAACCCGAAAAAAATTATCCCATCTGCTATGAATATTGGGATTAAAAATGCAAAAGGCAAAATTATCATGAAGGTTGACTCACATGCTTCATATGAAAAAAACTATATATCAAAATGTATTAGATATTTAGACAGATATAATGCTGACAATGTTGGGGGAGTAGTTATTGCTATTTCCCGTGACAATAAACTTATTAGTAAAGCCATAGTTCTTTCAATTTCCAATCCGTTTGGGGTAGGCAATTCGCTTTTTAGGATAGGCACTAAAGAACCGGTTTGGGCTGATACAGCATTTAGTGGATGTTATAGAAAGGAAGTATTTGACCGTATAGGGCTTTATGATGAAAACATCGCAAGGAGTGAAGATGTTGCTATTAATTCGAGACTGAGGAGGGCAGGAGGCAGGATTCTTCTTGTTCCAGAAATTAAAATTTATTATTATGCACGGTCTAATTTCAGTGACTTTTGCAAACATAATTTCGATAACGGCTTCTGGATCACCTACCCTTTAACGTTTGGAAGGATTCTATTTTCTTGGAGGCACCTGATTCCCCTTGCATTTGTATCAATTCTAATAGGTTCATTTTGTTTGTGGGGTTTATCAAGTTCATCGGGTTTTTTGAGTTTGCTGGGTTTTTGGCTGTTTGCAGCGATAATTTTATCTTATTCTTTACTTAACTTTTACTTTTCAGGCAAAATTGCGCTCTTGCATAAAGATTTTAAATACTTTGTGGTTATGCCAATAGTTTTTGCATCTCTTCACATAGGCTATGGTATAGGCTCCCTCTGGGGATTGTTGAGGGTAGTCATCTCGCAAAAGTTCTGGAAGAATCTATTATTAAAAGTTGAAACGGCTGCTTGACATCATTTTTTCTTTTTGGGGACTTTTTCTTTTGAGCCCTCTTTTGATAGGAATTTCAATCTTAATAAAGAAAGAGGATAAAGGGCCAGTATTTTATCGTGGGGTAAGGGTCGGCAGGTATGGAAAATCATTCATGATTTTTAAATTCAGAACAATGGTCATTAATGCAGAGAAGATTGGTGGCTCATCAACAGCAGATGATGACCCACGTATTACAAGAATTGGAAAGTTCCTCAGGAGGTACAAACTTGATGAACTGCCGCAACTCATAAATGTTTTAAAGGGTGAAATGAGTCTCGTGGGACCCAGACCCCAAGTACCGTGGGCAGTTGAATTATACAGTGAGGAGGAAAAATTACTCTTAAGTATTAGACCTGGGATAACTGACTATGCTTCTATCAAATTCAAAAACGAGTCAGAAATCCTGAAAGGCAGCACCGAGCCAGATAAAGATTATCTTGAGAAAATTGCTCCTGAAAAACTCAGGCTCGGACTTGAATATGTGAAAAAAAAGTCTCTTTGGGTTGACTTAAAGATAATTTTTGCAACTATAAAAGCCTTATTTGCAAGTTAGGAGAAAATACAATGGGGAAAATCAGACCGGAAGGTGGATTCAGAACCAAGATAGAAAGAGAGGTAGGGAAAAAACTTGAAAAGGTTTTTAGTAACTGCCCTGACAGTATTGAAGACAAATTAGACAATTTTCCTAAATATGTAAAGAGACAAAAATTAACGAGACTACTTGCACTTTACGAATTGTTCAAAAAAATACTGCAAATTAAAGGATCGATTGTAGAGTGTGGGGTATTTAAAGGATTCAGTTTGATGGCGTGGGCAAACATCAGCGCCGTTTTAGAACCTGCTAATCTTACACGTCGCATATATGGTTTTGACAGTTTTGAAGGTTTTCCGAAAGTAAGCAAGAGGGACTCAAACAAAGTAATGAAAATGAAAAGGGGGCAACTAAGTTCAAATTCCTTTGATGAACTAATTGAGCTAATTAAGATATATGATTCTAATAGGTTTTTAGGACATATCAATAAAATCCAACTGATTAAAGGTGATGTCACAAAAACTATTCCAGAATTTATTTCCAATAATAAGCATCTTGTCGTTAGTTTGCTTTTTTTGGATTTAGACTTATATGAACCAACAAAAGTAGCTATTGAAAATTTCTATCCGAGAATGCCCAAAGGCGCTATCATAGCTTTTGATGAACTGGACAACCCAATCTGGCCTGGAGAAAGTACGGCACTTTTAGAAACATTATGTATTAACAAACTAAAAATTGAAAGAGTGGAATTCGACCCATATATAGGCTATGCGGTCATCGGATAAACAGACAGTATATCCAGCAGTCACTTTTGATAACTCCATGAATAAAATCGCCTCAGAAGATTTTATTTCTTTATCAAAAAAAATTCGAAAGTCTATACTCCATTTAATCTATAAAACAAAGAGCCCTCACATTGGCCCGTCATTTTCAGTTGTTGAAATTCTGGTAGCTCTATATTTCAAAGTTCTGAATGTCTCTCATGAAAATATGCATAACCCAGACAGGGATAGGTTTATATTGAGTAAAGGTCATGCCTGTGCAGCACTTTATGCCGTTCTGGTAGAGCGAGGTTTTTTAAGCAAAAATGCTTTTGAAGGTTTTGCTGTTAACGGCGGAACACTTGAACAGCATCCAACCCGCAATCTAAATTGCGGGATAGAGATAACAACAGGTTCCTTGGGTCACGGACTATCTATCGGCACCGGGATGGCACTTGCAGGCAAAGTTGACAACAGAAAATACAAAGTTTATGTGCTATTAAGTGACGGAGAATTAAATGAAGGCTCAGTATGGGAAGCCATAATGTTTGCCGGACATCACAGACTGAACAATTTAATTGCTCTTGTTGACTACAACAAAATGCAGGCACTCGGGTGCACAAGAGATATCATAGATTTAGAACCGCTTAATGAAAAATGGAGGAGTTTCGGATGGCATGTTCAGGAAATTGATGGTCACGATTTTAAGCAAATCTTTGATGTACTAAATTCTTTATCTCCTGAAAAACCTAATGTGATAATTCTACATACAGTGAAGGGCAAGGGAGTTTCTTTTATGGAAAATCAACTTTTGTGGCATTATAGGGCCCCAGACGATGGAGAATATAAACTTGCATTAAAGGAGTTGTCAGGCTGAGAAAATCATTCTTTCAAACCATTGAAGACTATGCACGAAATGACAGGTCCATTTTTGTTCTGACCGCTGACCTTGGATATAAACTGTTTGATAACATCAGGGCAGATTGTCCAGACAGATTTTATGATATAGGTGTGGCAGAGGCTAATATGATAGGGATAGCTGCCGGGCTTTCTTCATGTGGTAAAAACGTATATTGTTACTCTATTGCGCCGTTTCTTGTGATGAGGGCTTTCGAGCAGGTCAGGATTGACGTGGCATATCATGGATTAAATGTCAAACTTGTTGGAGTTGGGGGAGGGTTTACTTACGGTCTTGAAGGCATAACTCACTTCGGACTCGAAGATTTGGCACTAATGAGATCATTGCCAAATATGACTGTTGTAGTTCCTGCTGACCCTTTTGAAGCACAAAGACTTGCTGCTGTTTCAGTTCGGTATCAAGGTCCTATGTATATTAGATTAGGGAAAACAGGCGAGCCATGTGTTTATGATGCTGAACCCGATTTCGAAATCGGGGAAGCCACGATATTAAAGGATGGTAAAGATTTAGCCATCTTTGCAATCGGCAACATGGTATATACGGGAAAACAACTTTTGGGATTGTTAACGAGAAAAGGGATTAGTGCTACCTTAATAAACATGCACACCCTCAAGCCATTGGATATAACCGCTGTTAATCAAATTGCTGAAGTGCACGACATTATTTTGTCTCTGGAAGAACATAATATTCACGGTGGACTTGGCTCTGCCGTTGCAGAGGTGCTTGCTGAAAACAG
>JBFLZU010000048.1:0-14385 GCA_040756155.1 Nitrospirota bacterium
AGGAAATCTTATATCACTATTGTGGAAAAAGTGGGGAATTACTTTGATACTAACTGGGGAATTATTCTGATACCAGGTGGGGAATTATTTTGATACTAACTGGGGAATTTCGCTGATACTCGACAATCGTGCAACACATGAATGTAGAATACTTGAATGTAATTCACATTATGTGAGGATGAAAGATATCTCAAATGATCGTTATGTTAGTGAACCGCTTTTAAACATTAACCTCACCTATGATGAAAGAAGATATAGGCTAATGCTCATTGTTAGCTCAGATGCCTAACAGGCTGTTGAAAAGTCGTAAAACATTGAAGGCGTCATACTGAACTTATTTCAGCATCCATCAGGAATTTGAGAAAATTAATAAAGGTAGGGCTTGCGGATGAGATTAAGGAGATTGATGGGATTGTGAGGGGGATTTTGAAGGAGTAGCATAAATTATTCAATATGTTGTAGCATCTTTATAAATATTAACAATATTTTGTTCTTGACAATATATCAAAAATGATATAGTATGAAAATACCTAAACTTCCAAATAACATAAAAGTGCATACCAATGTTTGGAGAACTATTAAAGAAATTGCGCTTCTCGATCAAGAGACGTCAGGACGAATCATTCAGAGAATTGTCGAATTAGGACTTGATCCTTTACCCATGACCAAGGAATGTGAATCTGAAACCGTGTGGAATCTTGCTAAGAAGAGAGTATATGTCAAAAAACTTAAATGTGTAGATATTTTGGATTACAGAATTTTTTATGCCTATAAAAGATCCGGCTTAGTTTGTGTGTATTGCATTATCCCAAGAAATGAAGACACTTATAAAAAGGATTCATGGCACTATCAAATTATAAAACTTCTTTACACCCAATGGAGGGAATGTCAATGATTTCATCCAGAGAAAAGATCCGTTATCCTTTTAGAAAAGTTTATACTTGGATTATGCCATCTCAAATTGCTTCAAAAATTATCTCTCCCTCAGATTTAGACGAAATCTGTGATACTTGTGATTCAATTAAGGATAGTGAAATTGAAAAATTAAGAGTCGAGAATAAGAAGTTGCGGAAACTTGTTGAGTTTCTAAGAAATGAAGTCAAGTCTTTCGAGTTAAAGACCGCTTTAAGTGAAAAGGCTGTACCCTTAAAAACCATTGTTGATAAATTTACCTCTACACTTGAAGGGAAAAGAACATGGGAAGAGGCATGGGAAGAGCAGTTTAACGAATGGCAGGAACTTGTCAGACAGGGCAAGATGAGTTGGATAAAATATTATAGACTTATTAATGGAATAGACCAGAAGACTCTTGCAGAAAAACTCGGCACGGCACAGCCAAACATAAGCAGAATTGAAAGAGTTGGGTATAATGTACCATCAAAAACATTAAAAAAACTTGCTGAAATATTTAATGTAAAAACGGGGGATTTAATTGGGGATTGATACAGGAATTAATTTTATCAAGGTCGTTTTAACCGAACTCGACTTCAAGCTAAATAAAGACTTTAAGCCACCTAAAGACGGTATACCTGTCGAGATAGGTCTCAAAACAAAGAATTTTTTCAGTTCAGATAAAAAAACACTTAATGTAATATTATCTGCAACACTATTTCAAAAAGCAAAGAGTAAGCCATTTATTATGAAGGTCTCTATTGAAGGAACCTTTAAAGGTAAAAGCTATGAAGATCTTAAAAAGTTTTCTAAAATTCATGCACCGGCTCACTTATTCCCATTTATTAGAGAAATAATAGGAAATATAACACTGAAAGCTAATATACCTCCTCTGCTTCTGCCTCCTTTTAATCTTACAGCTATCCTTACAGCAAGAAAAAGTTAAAACTTTCCTCACAAGCCAGAAGTTGCAGAACAGGATTTTGCAGAAATTGCAGGGGGAGTTGTTGTGAGTAAGTCAAAAGTCTGCCAGGGTCTTTGCTTTTCATTCTAAGGGTTGTAAGTATTTCTTGTTTGTGGTATTATATTGTAATACCACAGGAGGTGTATTATGCCGATAAGAAAGAGGATTGCTATGACGATATCTCTCCCGCCTGATATTGCACAGGAATATGAAAAGGTGGCGAAGATGAGAGGTGAAACAAAGAGCCAGTTATTCAGGGAGATGTTCGTCTTCTACAGACAGGAAAGGCTCGAGGAAGAGTTTCTCAGGCTTCAGAAATACGGGGCAAAGAAAGCGAGGGGGATGAAATTAACAGAGAAAGGCATTGAACGGCTCATCTTTGAGGGCCGTTAGTGATCAAGGTTGTTTTTGATACCAATGTATATATTTCAGCCCTTACTTCTCCAAATAGTAAGGCAGAGGAGGCGTATCTGCTGGCTGTAAAAGGTAAGGTTGAACTCTACACATCAGTGCCAATACTCACTGAACTTGCAGAAAAGCTGAGAGAGAAATTTCAGTGGGATAATCTCAAGATAGAATCTGCATTGAAACATATAAGTAAGGTTGCTACAGTAAATAAGCCTTCAGTTAAGATATCATTACTAAAGGATGAAACTGACAACAGGATACTTGAATGTGCTAAGGCATCAGATGCAAGTCTCATAGTAACAGGTGATAAACATCTTCTTTCATTGAAAGAGTTTGCCGGTATTGGAATCACAAGGATTGCAGGATTCTTATATATCTTTGAAACTAAAAACAGATTCTCAAAATGAAAAAACAATAATTGATAGCGAACCATGACCAGATTTTCAGACCACATCTCTTCCATCATAAGCCAGAAACTACAGAGTAAGATTTTACAGAGATTGCAGGGGGAATTGTTTGGATAAAGAGACGGGAAAAATCTCACCCTTCATAGTGATGGATATCCTAAAGAAGGCACGGCAGAGGCCGGATGCCATCCACATGGAGGTTGGTGAGCCAGACCTTCCGCCATCCCCAAAGGTTGAAGGGGCATTCTTAAAGGCAATCAGGGACAGGAGGTTCTTCTACACGCCTGCCTCAGGACTTCTGGAGCTCAGGGAAAGGATTTCCGAGCATTATTATAAGACTTACAATGTGAATATGTCTCCTGAGAGGATTCTTATAACACCAGGAACATCGGGTGCCTTCCTCATTGCCCTGGCATTGTTTGTTGAAAAGAGCAAAAGGTTGGTTCTTTCTGACCCATCCTATCCATGCTATAAAAACTTCGCCTATTTCCTTGATATAGAGCCACACTTTATCTTTGTGAATAGAGAGACCCATTATGAGATAATACCAGAGATGCTCGGAGAGATTGAAAATATAGGTGTATTGATGGTCTCGTCTCCTTCGAATCCTGTGGGGAGTCTCTATAGGAGAAATACGCTCAAGAGACTCATTGAATTCTGCAGAGAACAGAGGATATGGTTTATCTCTGACGAGATATATCATGGGCTTGTATATGATGAAAGGGAACATACAGCCCTTGAGTTCTCTAATGATTCCATTGTGATCAATGGCTTCTCAAAATATTTCTGCATGCCTGGTTTCAGGATTGGATGGGTGATTCTCCCAGAAAAGTTCATAAGAAGGGCAGAAATACTGATTCAGAATATCTTTATAGCAGCAAATACACCTGCTCAGTATGCAGCTATTGAGGCATTTGATTATAGATATTTAGAGACTGTAAAAAATACATTCAAGAAACGGAGGGACATTCTCTACGAAGGGTTGAAGGATGCATTTGATATCCCTTCAAAGCCAGAAGGTGCATTCTATATATGGGCAGATATAACGAGATACGGAATGGATTCAATAAAATTCTGCGAGCTCCTTTTAGAGAAGAAGGCCGTTGCTGTGACACCAGGGATAGACTTTGGGAGAAATAAAACAGATAGATTTGTCAGATTTACCTATACAAGGGATATCTCACATCTCAAAGAAGGTATAAGGAGGATCATGAAATTTGTTCGTGATCACACAGGTAAGACTTAGTGAGAAATGCACAAACATCACAGGTCAGAAATTACAGAGGAAGATTTTGCAGAAGTTTGAGGGAGAGTTGTTTGGGTAATAAAAATGTTTGTTTAACATGAAGAAAGGAGGATAAGTATGCAGGTTTTAGTTCTTTATTACTCTAAAGGAGGCAACACGAGAAAACTCGCTGAAGAGGTGGCTAAAGGAATTGAGTCAACAGGCACAAAGGCTGTAGTTAAGAGCACGCAGGAAGTTACAAAGGAAGATTTTCTGGCGTCTGCTGGAATTGTTGCTGGTTCACCTGTATATTTTGGAGTCATGGCAGCAGACCTTAAGAGAGTCTTTGATGAATTTGTGGGTGTACGCAGAAAGATGGAAAATAAGGTGGGCGCAGCCTTTGCCACAGGCGGACACCATACAGGTGGTAAAGAGACAACCATCATGTCTATACTTCAGTGCATGCTCATCTATGGTATGATCATAGTGGGTGACCCCATGAGTGCCACTGGACACTACGGCGTGGCCTCTTTAGGTGCTCCCGATGAGACGGCTGCGGCTGATGCATTTAAGCTCGGTGCCCGAGTGGCGGAACTCTGCAAGAAGTTGCAATAACGAGATGAAACTTTAAATAGATTTCTATGAAGGTATTAATACAGAGAGTTTCAACTGCAAGTGTAGAGGTTGAGGGCAGGGTCATAAGTGCTGTTAGCAAAGGGATCCTCATATTTCTGGGTATTGAAAAAGGCGATACAACAGACGACCTTAAATATCTTGTAAGGAAGATTTCCAGTCTCAGAATCTTTGAGGACACAGAAGGCAGGATGAACCTTTCTATTAGAGACATAAAAGGAGAGGCGCTCATTGTCTCTCAATTTACACTTGCAGCAGACTGTAGAAAAGGCAATCGCCCATCTTTTGACAACGCAGAAGAACCATCAAAAGCAAGACATATGTATCTGAATTTCATTGAAGGATTAAAACAGACAGGCATAAAAGTAACATCCGGAGATTTCGGGACACACATGGATGTGCATATCTCAAATGATGGTCCGGTGACGATAATGCTTGAGTCTAAAGTGGAGAAAAAGAGTTCTGGTTAAGATTATTGAGGGATATGGTCTTAGAAGAAAACCTATTGCCAACAGGGGAAAATAATATTAAAATCCTATTAAAAATTAATACTCTAGAAGGAGCACTTATGAAGAAATTTACACATTTTGACGAAGAAGGCAGAGCAAAGATGGTGGATGTGAGTGATAAGAATGTTACTAAAAGGGAAGCGATTGCAAAAGGCTCTATCAAAATGAAACCTGAAACTCTTCGGCTTATAAAAGACAGAAGGATATCAAAAGGTGATGTACTTGGAGTGGCTCGTGTTGCAGGTATAATGGCTGCAAAGAATACGAGCACTCTCATTCCGATGTGCCATCCCCTCGGAATAACAGGGATAGAAATATATTTTGACCTCGACGAAGAAAAAAGCAAGATTGACATAGAGTCAAGGGTAAAGATAATAGCAAAAACAGGTGTTGAGATGGAGGCGCTTACTGCTGTCTCGGTTGCAGCATTGACTATATATGATATGTGCAAGGCTGTTGACAGGGGTATGGTGATTTCGGATATCAGACTTATGGGAAAAAGAGGTGGAAAGAGCGGAGAGTGGAAAAGAGAGTAGAGGATAGACGTTGGACGGTTGACGGTAGCAGGTTGAAGAAAGATTCGAAAAAGGCTATCACCCTTTCCTTACTGATCTTATTAATTCTTTCGATTATCGACTATCGACAATCGAAAATCGAAGCTGTGGAAGTATCACCTGCGAAAGTTACACTCCTTAGAAATGAAGAATACTTTTATACCCTGCACAGGATGCTCGGTGAGGCAAAGAAAGAGATAGTAGTAAGCATATTTAATTTTAAAATGGGGACATCGGCAGGCAACCGGGCGAATATAATCGTGGATGACCTTATATCTGCATCAAAAAGGGGTGTAAAGGTACTCGTGGTGTTTGAGAGGGGAAAAGGCAGAGAAGCAGGTGATGAAAATAAAAAGACTGCCGATATACTGAAAAAAGGAGGCGTCTCTGTCAGGTTTGACTCACCTCACAGAACAACACATACAAAGGTTGTGGTTATAGACAGACGTTATGTCTTTATCGGAAGCCACAATCTTTCTCAGAGTGCACTCAAATACAACAATGAGCTATCTGTCCTGATTGATTCGATAGGAGTTGCTAAAGAGTCTTTAGAGTACATCCTTAAGATAGAGTGAATCTATCAGTCCCTTCTCTCACGATAGAACATATCAGCCATTGCTTTAGCCCTCCAATCAGAAATCAGTGCCTGAAGTTCGAGGGGAATCTTTAATGACCAGTTTGGATAAGTATCAATAGTGCCTGGCATATTTTGCTGGTTCAGAACTCCGAAAAGGTCATCAAGACTCACTGTTACCATTTTGCAGGGTGTGCGTGCAAGATAGGTATATACTGCAAGGCAGAGTTCAGGTGTCATCTCAGAAACCATCTCAGGGTCTAATGGAAGATTTTCAGGTAGAATCCCCTGAGAATGAAGTGCAGAAAGTATTATAGCCTTATCCCTTTTTCTTTCATTCAGGTCTTTCTGCCATGCACCATCATCAGGATAGAGTCCCAATTGTTTTTTTATCTCTATATCACGGCCTATCCAGTAACCATATAAGGTGGGCAGATCATGGGTTGTAACAGATGTCAGAGCTATCTCAGGATAGCCATCAGGTATGATTAACTCTCCTTTTGAATAATCCCTCTCAAAATAAAATAACCTGTAAGAGAACATATTGAATCGAGATAATGTCTCACGAACCTCCTCCCCTATAGTCCCGAGGTCTTCTGCAACTATTATTGTCCTATTCCTTACACTCTCAAGAGCGATTATCCGTAAAAGGTCCTCTGATGGATAGCGGACATATGTCCCATCTTGAGGAGACATTCCCTCAGGTATCCAGAAAACCCGAAACAGACCGAGTGCATGGTCTATTCTGAGGGCACCACCATGTTTGATATTTTCTCTTATCGTCTGTATGAAAAACTCATAGCCAGATTCCCTGAGTTTTCCAGGGATTAATGGAGGGAACCCCCAGTTCTGACCATTCAGGTTAAATGCATCAGGTGGTGCTCCAACGCTCATGCCTGATGTAAAGACATTCGGATAACTCCATGTATCACTGCCTCCTTTGATGGAGCCAATTGCCAAATCATGGTAGAGACCAACAGACATACCAAGGTTTTTTGCTGTCTCTGCTACTACATGGAGCTGTTCATCAATAATCCACTGGATATACTGATGAAAAAGGACTCTCTCGCTGTTCTCTTCCTTAAATCTCTGCACGGCTGTCCCTGAAAAGTTATGGTATTCCTCTGGCCAGTCCTGCCACGAGTGAACTTCGGGCATCTTTTTTCTGAGATATTCCCATAAAGCCATAAAAATAGTAAATGATTCCAGTGCAGTGCCTTCTTTCCGGCGGTATCTTTCGAATTCAAGTCCACGCTGAGAACGGAGCTTATAATGTTTTTCATAAAAGATTGAAAAGGCGCTCTCAAGCATCTTCCTTTTCAGAGATGCCACTCTTCCATAATCAATCAGGTGTACTTCCCTGAGGTTACGTAACTCCTCCATGAAACTGGAGGATCTCAAAAGGCTGAGGGCTTCAGAAGAGTCAGCAATCTCAGGGATTTTTTCTATATCAATGTAGATGAAATTTCGATAATGACGGCTTACTGGAGCGTATGGGCAGATTCCATACGGCTTCTGATTCGGGATGGTGTGCAGAGGATTAATCCCTACAAAACTACCTTTCAGGTTCTTAGCAACCCATTGAACTATATTCTCAAGGTCAGAAAAGTCACCTATTCCCCAGTTTTGAGAAGAACGGATTGCATAAAGATTCACTGAAAGTCCCCATGTCCGTTTGCCCTGTTGAAGCTCTAATGGGATGTAACACCCATCAGGGGTAACGATAAGTTGCATAACACCTGATTGTTTTCCTTCAGGGGTTTTACAAGTAAATCTAAAGGTATAATATCCTATATCCCTATCAGTCTCATTCGGGATTTCTATTCTAACATAGCGTTTTTCATCTATTATCTTGAAATCTACAGGATTTATAGCATCTCCTTTGAGTATGTACTCTCTGCTCTGACCTGTCTCATCCTTGATCTCCCATTCCACTGAAATAACTCTCTCATCTCCTTCAGGAAGTGGAATGTAAAGGGATATAGTTGGAGGTTGATTATTCACAGAGACAATTTTTACTGGTTCAACAAAACGATTCCACGGACGGGCACGGATTTCATTAACTTCCTTCTGGATATTCTCTATGGTCTCAATCTTAAAACCCATAGACTTAAGGATAGCCTTTTTAGTCTCCAGAGGTGTGATGCGTAATTCTCCCCAGTTATCATAGTATTCTGTGATGATACCGCTAAGTGATGCTAACTCATTAATAATATAATCTAATCTATCGAAGAACCCCACCTCCTCCCTTTTCCTGTCTTCTCTGTCTACCTTCTCTGGGAATCACTGCGATACCAGAAGGGTCTATATGGCAGCGAAAACGATCTGCATCAGGGTCAAAACCGATCTGCTCACCTTCCCCCACTACATTTAGTTTATCAATAATCACCTTACGAATCCTGCATCCCTTTTTAAGCACTACATAATCCATGATAATGGAATCCTCTATACTCACACCATCTTCAATTACCACTCCACTACGAATTACAGAGTTGCGTATCTTTGCATTATGAATTAAAACACCTTCAGCGATTAAACTGTTCCTGATGTCACCCTTCAGTATCTTTGCAGCAGGTCCTTCATATTTTGATGGATGAATGGGCCAAAGTTTATTATCAGGTTCAAACAGAGGAGCAACACCCAGCATGTCCATATGCGCCTCAAAAAAGGCAGGTATAGTCCCTACATCCCGCCAGTATCCCTTTTCCTCATGTGGTTTAGTCCCCGGGATAATGTTTGTAGCAAAATCATAGGCAAATACCCTTCCAGTCTCGACAAGATCAGGTATTACATGGGCACCAAAGTCATGCTGTTTTTTCCGCTGTGCCTTTGCCAGTGCATCCAGCAGGGTATTCCGTGTAAATATATAGTTTCCCATGGAAGCATATGCACGTGTCGGGTCAGATGGCATTGGAATCGGTTTTTTTGGTTTTTCCTGAAATCCAATAATACGATTTTCGCTGTCCGTTGAAATAACTCCGAAAGAAGATGCCTGCTCCAGAGGCACAGGCCGTGCAGCCACAGTAACAAAGGCATCCTTTGAGAGATGGAAATCTATCATCTGTCTTATATCCATCCTGTAGATATGGTCAGCTCCAAAAACGACAACCAGTTCAGGGTTATGCTGGCGAATTAGACTAATATTCTGGAAAACAGCATCTGCAGTTCCCTGAAACCATTCAGGACCCATGCGCATCTGAGGTGGAACTACTGCAATGAAATGGTTACTCACAGAAGAAAGTATCCAGTTTTCCCTTATATGTTCAATGAGTGATTGGGATTTGTACTGAACAAGCAAGTAAATGGAATAGATGTGAGAGTTAACAAGATTGCTCAGTACAAAATCAACTATCCTGTAACGTCCTCCAAAGGGAACTGCAGGTTTCGAACGTGCTATGATCAGAGGGAAAAGCCGTTCACCCCTCCCCCCTGCTAAGACAAAAGCCATGACTTTTGGATGTGTCATATTTACCTCCCTTCCTCCCTCACTTCCTCACTTCCTCCCTTCCTATTAATACAGTCATTCTGTGAGGGATCAATGTGTCTCTGCCCAGTTTTTACCAATACCAATATCGACCTTCAGTGGCACTAAGAAATCCACCACAAACTCCATTTCCCTTTTTATTAAATATTTCATTTCGTCAATCTCCATCTCAGGCACCTCAAAGATAAGTTCATCATGCACCTGAAGGATCATCTTCGTCTTTGAGTAATATTCCCCTAAACGCTTGTAAATATTTATCATTGCCATCTTTATAATATCAGCAGCACTTCCCTGAATCGGTGTATTAATTGCAAGCCTCTCTCCATGACTGCGAATAGAGGCATTAGGGTTGTTCAGCTCAGGGATGGGTCTCTGTCTGCCAAGAATTGTAGTAATAAACCCTCTGTCTTTTGCCTCAGCGATGGTCTTAGCTATGAAATCTCTGACACCTTTGTGGGTCTCGAAATAGAGATCAATATATTTTTTTGCCTCCTCAGGCGTTACATCGAGTTCTATTGAAAGTCCATAGGGACTCATTCCGTAAATAATGCCGAAATTGACCACTTTTGCCTTCCTCCGCATCTCTGGTGTTACGGACTCTTCAGGAACACCAAATATCTCAGACGCTGTCTTTAAATGTATATCTACATCCTCCCTGAATGCATGAATTAACGCCTCATCGTCTGAGAGGTGAGCTAATATCCTGAGTTCTATCTGTGAATAATCAGCAGATAGCAACAGGCATCCTTTATCAGCAATAAATGCTCTTCTTATCCTTTCTCCCCACGCACCCTTTATCGGTATATTCTGGAGGTTCGGCTCACTTGAAGAGAGTCTTCCTGTTGCAGTTACTGTTTGATTAAGACTTGTATGGATTCTTTCTGTTTCTGGATTTATAAGTTTTGGCAGGGCATCAATATAGGTGGATTTAAGTTTTGATAATGTCCTGTACTCGAGTATATCATGAGGAAGAGGATGATATACTGCGAGTTCTTCAAGGACCTCCATATCTGTAGAGTAACCTGTCTTTGTCTTTTTTACAGGTTTTAGACCGAGTTTATTAAACAGAATATCTGATAATTGTTTTGGTGAATTTATGTTAAATTCGCATCCTGCTGTTTCATATACCCTGTGCATTATCCTCTCCATATAATCACCTATCTCTGTGGAGAGTTTGCTCAGGATATCTGTATCTATCTTGAATCCGTTCAACTCTATATCAGCAAGAACGCTTACAAGTGGAATCTCAACCTCAGAGAAAATACGGTCGAGTCCGCGCTCCTTTATCATCGGAGAAAGTTCCTTTGTTAGTCTGTATGATAGAACTGCATCCTCGCACGAGGAATGCTCAATCTCTCTGTCACGCTGGATCATATAGTTAAGATAATCGAGTGCAATCTCATCCAACCTATGACTCGCCCTGTTAGGATTAAGCAGGTAGGATGCAATCATCGGATCAAATGCAATCCCTTTAATCTCGATCCCCTCTTTCTTCATAGTGACAACCTCGTCCTTTATGTTATAGCTATATTTTTTTATCTCCTCATCGACAAAAATATCCCTCAACATAGCTTTGACCTTTTGCTTCGCGATCTTCGATTGCTGCTCCGCAGCGATCTTCGATTCTTTATATGATTCTCTGTCTTCGTGGAATGATAAAGGGATATAAAAACACCTACCTGAACCGGGAAATAAAGATATTTCAGTAATCTCTGAGGATACGGTTTTGATATCAAATGCCATCTCTTTCTTCTGCTTTAGCTTATTCATGACATCAAGCAGTTCATCTATATGCTGTATGGTATGGACTGTATACTGTAACGACTCTGAGTGGGATACTCTATTACATAGCGCTTTGATAAGACTTGTAAATTCAAGTTCCCTGAAGATATCAAAGAGTTTAGTGTTGTCGGGTTCTCTGAGTCTCAGATTCTCAAGATTTATATCTATTGGTAGTGCTGTATCGATTGTAGCTAACCTCTTACTGAGTATGGCAAGTTCAGCATTATTCTGCAAATTCTCTCTGAGTTTTGGTTTGGTAATCTTCTCTATATTGGAGAGAACGTTTTCAATACTACCGAATTCCTTAATGAGATTGATTGCGGTCTTTTCTCCTATACCAGGGATACCAGGTATATTATCTATTTTATCACCCATCAATCCCATGACCTCTACCACCTTTTTTGGCTCAACGCCGAATCGCTCAACTACATCTTTTTCTCCATAGACCTTATCTTTCATAGGGTCGTATATCCTTATATGTGGCGATACCACCTGCATGATATCTTTATCCCCCGTTACGATGGTAACATCAAACCCTTCACTTGCTGTCTTCAATGCTATCGTAGCGAGGATATCATCTGCCTCACATCCCTCTATCTCGATAGAGTATACATTAAATGTGGAAACAAGCCTCTTTATATACTGCATCTGCTGGAAAAGGTCGTCTGGCATCCCTGGTCTCTGCAGCTTATATTGTTCAAAAATCCTGTGTCTCTCTGTAGGTGCGGCGGTATCAAATGCTATTGCGAGGTACTCAGTCTCCTTCTCTCTTACTATCTTCAGTAACATATTGGTGAAGCCATATATCGCATTTGTCGGAAAGCCTTTTGAGGTAGTGAGCCTTGGTATGGCATGGTATGCCCTGTATATGTATGAGTTGCCGTCTATAAGGTAAAGAGACTTTTGTGTCATAGCGTTAAATAAGAAAGCAAGATTTAGATGGCTAATTTAAATATACCTTATTCCTTCCCTTTTTGTCATGCTGAATTTATTTCAGCATCCTGAATCAAGTTCAGTGCCTCTGAAACAAGCCTGCCCCAAATAAAAAAACTTACCCCTTGAAAAAAGATGTCTTATAGCATAAACTGTCATAGACTCGTAGAGTGGATCTCAGACATCGAGGGAGGGGGAATAACTATGCAAAAGACATTCGAGAGTGCAACCATTGGAATCATAGGAGGCAGTGGACTTTATGATATGGAAGGGCTTGAGGGTGTCAGGGGAGTCAGGCTTTCAACCCCTTTTGGAGACCCTTCTGATGAATATATACTCGGCAACCTTAAAGGTATAAAAATGGCATTTCTTCCGAGACACGGAAGGGGACACAGGATAATGCCAACAGAGCTTAGTTTCAGGGCAAATATATATGGGATGAAGATGCTCGGTGTAGAAAGGATTATCTCTGTTTCTGCCGTAGGGAGTATGAAGGAAGAGATAAAGCCCGGAGATATAGTAATTCCTTATCAGTTTTATGACAACACAAAACAGAGAAAAAGCACATTCTTCGGAAATGGTATCGTTGTCCATGTAGGCATGGCAGACCCTGTATGTAAAGAGATTTCGGATGTCCTCTTCCATGCAGGAAAGAAGGTGGGTGCCACAGTTCATCTTGGTGGGACATACCTCTGTATAGAAGGACCACAGTTTTCTACGCGTGCTGAGTCAAATATCTATAGAAAATGGGATGTTGATGTCATAGGTATGACCAATGTTACAGAGGCGAAACTCGCAAGAGAGGCAGAGATATGTTACGCAACACTCGCCCTTGCTACTGACTATGACTGCTGGCATGCCCACGAGGAGGATGTTACAGTTGAGACAGTCGTTGAAACCCTCAAGAGAAATGTGCAGACGGCAAAAGATATTATAAAAAATGCAGTTATATCGCTACCACCTGCAAGGAGCTGTATCTGTGCTGATGCCCTGAAAAATGCTATAATAACAGATACTAACTCTATCCCTGAGAATGTAAAGCAACGGCTGGATCTCTTGATAGGAAAGTATATATGATGGTTATTGTCCAGAATAACAGAATATATTATTTTTGTATTTTGATTTTGATTCTTCTTCTGCCACACTGCGCCACGACACAGAGTCAGATCGAAAGCAGACAGAGGGGAGAAGCACATTACAAGCTGGGCGTATCTTTCCTTAACGAAGGGAAAACCCAGCAGGCGTTCATCGAATTTCAGAAGGCAATATCACTCAATCCATCAGATAAGGAATCATATAATGCCCTCGGACTCATCTATGAATGGAATTTTGAGAGATTCGACGAGGCGGAAAAGGCATATAAAAAGGCTATAAGTCTTGATAAAAACTTTTCTGATGCACACAATAATCTCGGAGTCCTTTATGCAAAACTCAAGAGGTGGAATGAGGCTATAGAGGAATACAAAATGGCATTAAGTAATCCCCTTTACTCCACACCACACCTTGCATATAATAATCTTGGCTTTGCCCTTTACAGCAAAGGTAATCCCCTCGATGCAATAAATGCTTACAGAGCGGCATTAAAGATACAGCCTGATTTCGATCTTGCATATTATAACCTTGCCCTTTCTTACATAAAACTCGGCATGATGAAGGAGACGATCAGTTCTCTGGAGATGGCGGTAAGGATAACACCTGATTTTTTAGATGCCCATTATCAGCTCGGCATTGCATATCTGAAGGAAGATAAAAAAGAGCCTGCCTATCATTCCTTCAAGAAGGTTATAGAACTCGCTCCTAAAAGTGAGCAGGCAATATCCAGTCAGGTGTATCTTGAACTTTTAGGACGTTAGATAATAACTATCTAATGTCCTTTATCGAGCAAGTAGCTATTAAGGAGGTCCTTTGGAGTCTCTTGGCACATACCTGCGTAAAGAGAGAGAAGATAGAAATAAGACCCTGAAGGATATAGCAAACAAGACGAAGATAAATACCCGCTATCTCAAGGCAATAGAAGAAGA
>JBFLZU010000048.1:14485-44143 GCA_040756155.1 Nitrospirota bacterium
AAGGAGGTCCTTTGGAGTCTCTTGGCACATACCTGCGTAAAGAGAGAGAAGATAGAAATAAGACCCTGAAGGATATAGCAAACAAGACGAAGATAAATACCCGCTATCTCAAGGCAATAGAAGAAGACAATTATGCCTATATAGGTGAAGAGGTGTTTGTGAAGGGTTTTCTTCGTGCATACGCTAATGCACTCGGTATTGATGGGGATGATGTCATCCGAAGATATAAAGAATCAATAAAAGGAGAAGATATACCAGAGGAAGAAGATAAACCAATACCAGCACAGAATTTCAAAGATATAAGAATAAGATTTATCGAAGAAGTTAAACCGGAAGAAGGATCTATACCAATACCAGCACCACAAAAGTACCTGCCAAAAGTACCTTTACAGCAATTATACCAGCAGAAGAAGACCATAATACTGATACCCTTGGGTATTATAATTGTTATTTTTATACTGTTGTTTATCTTTAACATTGTCGGAATTATAAGTCCTGAACATAAAATGATGGATCAAACAACAGTAGTAGATACAGGCGCAGCGAAGGAGGTAGAGAAAGAACCTGTGACTGTCCCAAAAGACCTCATCCTTATCATCTCAGCGATAGAGGATACATGGATTGCAGCAACGATAGACGGTGTAGAGAAAAAGGATGTACTCTTAAGGAGTGGTGACAGAGTCATCTGGAATGCTAAAAAGGACTTTGTGTTGATCATTGGGAATGCAGGCGGGGTAAAGATAACATTCAACGGTAAAGAGATTGGGACACTTGGTAAAAGCGGAGAGGTGAGAAAACTTGTGCTTCCAAAGGATAAAACTCACGGATAAAATATCTTAAAATTATCAATGATGAATTATTAATTAGAAATTGCTCATTGTTCATTAATTATGATAGGAATTTCGAAACTATACTGTGGAACAATAGAACCCTCAGATGCCCTGAGATACGGGAGGGACTCTAAAAGGCTTCCGTCACACCTACTGCAGTTCTCAAAAGACAAAAAACCAGTGGTAGTGTGGAATATGACAAGAAGGTGCAATCTCAAGTGTGTCCACTGTTACGCACAGGCGATTCCTCTAAACGAACCACATCCTGAAGAATTGACCACAGAAGAAGCAAGAACTTTGATAGACGACCTTTCTGAATTTGGTGTCCCTGTAATCCTCTTTTCAGGTGGGGAACCACTGGTAAGAAAAGACCTCCCTGAATTAGCCCAATATGCAAAGGAAAAAGGTATGCGTGCTGTTATATCAACTAATGGAACGCTGATAACAAGTTCTGTTGCACATCTCCTGAAAGAGATAGGGCTCTCCTATGTAGGGATCAGTCTCGATGGAGGCCTGAATACAAATGATGCCTTCAGAGGTGTAAAGGGTGCATTTGAGAAGGCGATAAATGGGATAAGGAACTGCAAGGAAGAAGGAATAAAAGTAGGGTTGAGATTTACCATCAATAAGAGAAATTATACTGAGATACCAGAGATATTCGATATCATAGAGGAAGAGGATATTCCACGGGTCTGCTTCTATCATCTTGTCTATGCAGGTAGGGGTAGTGGCATGATAAACGAAGACCTAAGTCATGAAGAGACAAGGGCTACAGTTGACCTTATAATTGACAGGACAAAAGACCTCCATGAAAGTGATAAGAAGATAGAGGTTCTTACAGTAGATAACCATGCAGATGGACCATATCTCTACCTCAGGATGCTTAAGGAGGAAAACCCACGGGCAGAGCAGGTCTATGAACTCCTTCAGATGAATGAAGGAAATAGCTCAGGCATAGGAATTGCCTGTGTGAGCTGGGATGGTTCTGTGCATGCGGATCAGTTCTGGAGGCATTATTCCTTTAGCAATGTCAGGCAGAGGCGATTCAGTGAGATATGGATGGATACAAACGATCCCTTGATGGCAGGGCTTAAGAATAGAAAATCACTTCTCAAAGGGAGGTGTGCTGCCTGTAAGTGGCTCGATATCTGTAATGGAAATTTCCGTGTTAGGGCAGAGGCTGTGACAGGAGATGTCTGGGCACCTGATCCAGCATGCTATCTCACGGATGAAGAGATTGGCATCGGTATACCCTGAAAACTAATTTTTGCTCTTTCCATCCTATCAAGAATTCCTCACATTCCTAAAACATCTTTACAACCTTCATTTATATGTCCTATAATTACTTACATCTGAAATTCAGGAATTTTAAAACAGTGGAGGTAAGCATGCAGGCCACTTTAAAAAAGAAGGCAATAGAAGCTATTGAGAGTCTTCCAGGGGATAAGATAAAGAGTATTGTTGACTTTATAGAATATGTAAAGGATAAAGATGCATGGCGGGAATCAGAGGCTATTGCAAGAGACAGGAAACTAATGAGACGCATAAAAAAGGCCGATGAAGACTGGAAGACTCAAAGAAAGACTACCTATACCAACTGGGAGAAAGTAAAGCAGGGTGTATAAAGTTATTCTCCACAAGGATGCTGTGAAGGATTATAAGCACCTTGATGTAAAATTAAAGGTCTCTTTTTTCATCTTAGTCTATCCTTTACTTATAATTTTAGCGTGTTATCTGCTGTGCGGGCATTATTTTAATAGAACCATCCCATTTAACCCATGGTCGCTCTCAATGGATGTTAGCCGTCCGTTGCAGGCAGTTCTTAAAAGAACCGCCCCATTTTTCTTTAAGGTATTGCTACTTCTTTTTCTTTTACGAGACTGGAAAGAGAATCGAGGATAAAGTCTTTTGCATCCAGTATTTCAAGAAGTACTGGCTCACCATCTTTTGAAAAATGGACAATCATCTGCCCTTCTTCTTCAGCGTAATCTATCTTTTTATCTGAAAATTCAATGAGAAGGGCGTCTACATCTTTACTATATTTAATCTTTCTCATATCGGGACCTCCTTCCCGGATAAACGGTTACAACATAAAGTTTGTCTGGTAATGTTTCGTAAGCTACTCTAAGAACGCGAGTTTCATCAAAACCCTTTTGTGCAACTAATCTGTTTTTATAACCTTCTTCTATTCTATCAGGTGTCCTAACAACATTTTCAACAATCTCTTTTGACACTTCTAATCCATGAGACTTCAATATCTCAATTTTCAGCAATGAATGCAGGCTAAATTCTATATCTGTTGCCATAAAACTATTTTACCTCAATATGTTATTTGCTGTCTGTAGTGTTGTTAGCCGCCCGTTGCAGGCATTCATGATAGACCGTCCCCTTTTACCTTTTTTTTCATCTTAGTCTATCCTTTACTTATAATTTTAGCATGTTATCTGCTGTGCGGGCATTATTTTAATAGAACCGTCCCATTTAACCCATTTGCTCATTATATTATTAGCCTCTATCCTTTAATAGGCCGTCAAAATTTCACATAACGGTTTGCGGATAAAAGAAGTTGCCGAAGGCAATTTGGGCGAAGTGAAACGAAGTCTTTTATCCGCTGTTATATGACCCGAAGGGCAAGGTTGCGAAGCAACCGCAGAGTCATAGACGAAATATCCATCTTGTTGGGTATTGGACATTCATCTCCTTTCGATGTTTTTTAGAGATGTTATCTCATCTGGAAACCAGAAACTAATATTTTCTCCATCTAGATATTCCTTTTTCTCTTTTTTCGTTTTCATCTGATCAACGTTTTTCATAATTTCTATAATCTTCTCTTTCGGTAACCTCATTCTTTCAAGAACGTTTGAATAAAAAGGAAAACCGTGTCTGACACATATATTTTGTCTTCTTACATTTTTTCTAAATTGCCTAACCAATGCATCGTTCCAACCTGCTTTTTCATGTATATAATAGTCATCATTTGTTTGTTCAAGTTTTCTTGGATTGTAATTATCAAAAGTTTGATCTAAAGGACGGAATCTACAATCTGCAATCTGTACATGCCATTTCCAACACTTTATTCTCTTTTTTTCCATTTCCTCGAAAGTTATGTCCCAATTATATAGCACAAAAACAAATATTTCTTTCGAGTTGTAACCGCCTTTGATTAGAACATTGATCTGCTTTTTTATTTTCGGGTATTCGCTATATCCCCAGTCCCAAGCTACTCTTGGATATCTAAAACCCGCTTTCTTTATCAATCTCCCTAAATGGGGAGTTTCTTGTAGTTTTCGTCCATCAAAGCCACTTTGAGACTCGCACCATAAGATTTCTTTTTGCCTCTTTAACTCTATGAGTTCGTATAAAATATCTTCAATATATGGGTTCGCTAGTAGATTATTATCGTAAAAAACCAGCTTTCGGTGTTCTATCTCATTTTTAATACTATTCTTCGCTTCAAATTGTGGTTCTATTTTCCACGTACCGCAAAAATCACAATGACGTATACAACCTCTAGAGGTATGAATTATTTGGTAATCAATAGGATGAGGGTTTTTATCGTTAATAAGCTCATATAAAGGAAAATAACTTTCTGCCTCTTTGTAAACACCTCTAAAGATCTCATCACACCCAGTGAATTTTTTACAATGTTTGGGCATTAAAGAAGCATAAATTCCTCCCACCACTACTTTTGCACGGGGAAACATTCTTTTATAATATCTCACGCTATTTCTTACATATTCAGACCAGTATGTAAATAATGAAGTGATCCAAATTTCATCTGGCTCAAATTCAAAATCGTCTATGTTTAGTTTACCTCTAACTAATCTAACTTCATTATTGTTCTCTTTTAAATAAGAGGCAATCTTCAACAGCCCTATTGGGAGAAAATTTTTATGATTTTTACTCTTAGGAGGTATCGGGAAATCTGGTTCAATTAATAGTATTTTCAAGGTAATTACCCCTTCCTCATACTTTTCGGGATGTGTATTTTAATATTGAGTTCTCTACATAATTTAATTAGTTCCTTTAATAGTTGTTCTATCTTTGCACAATCTCTCTTACTCTGCTCTAATCCTTCTCTTTCTTCCCTTCTTAGTTTATTGATTTTTTTAATTAATTCTTCAACATCTTTCATAAACGGAGAAACCGTCATCGGGGCTTTTGCTTTTAAATCGTGATATACTTGGTCAATATCTTCTTTTTGATCAAATAGTCTTTTTCTTGCTTTTTTATGTTTATAAATGTCACCTACCTTTCTAATATCAGTTGCTTTCTTTATTTTTCCTTCCTTTATTAGATCAATTACTTTTTCTTCAATATCTTTATCTCGAGCCTTTTTAATTTCTCTTATTGGCCCACTCAACACCAACTGCTCGAAATGGCTATATTTACCTTTATCTACGACACCATGCTCTACCATCAACTTATATGCTCTTGTTTTATTATTAATAGACGTTGTTGATTCATTTACGATCTCAGAAATTTGCTCTAAGGTTTTACATTCTTCGTCCCTCATTTTACAATAGAGATTAGCTTTTTCGTATGCATCCCACTCAATTTTTCCTTCAATATGTTCTGTGCATAATAGTCTATAAATCTCATCTTGACTCAGTTCATCTAAAATTATATGACATTTTATATGTCTCCATCGTTCATCTTTTGTTGTGCTGTATAAATGTCTATAACAGCATAGTCTAGTATTTCCTTCTAACACCTCATTGTGATATACAAGGATTGGATGTATTAATCCTCCATCTTTTTCAATTCGTCGATATAATTTGTGAGTCTCGTTTCTCTCCCAAAGTTTCCCATCTATAACTTCATCTGTTATTTCACCGGTATGTTCAGCTAAAATGGTTGCAATTCGTGGGTTTTTTCTATAAAATCGTATCTGGGTAATATCCACAACCAGATATTCATAGTTTATTTCTCTTCCTCGGATAGACAGCGCAACTTTATCTGTTGTTTCTTCGGCCATATTTTCACCCCAGTATATCTAGAAGGTCTTCTTTAGACAAGCATTGTCTTTTCATATCAACATTATTGGAATCTCCTAATGCATATCTCGCTACTAATTCTTTTTTTTCTAAGATTTCATCTGTGTATTCATCGATAGTTTTTCTAGCTATTAGTTTTATAATATTACACTTTTTTGTCTGACTAATTCTATGTATCCTATCTTGAGATTGTAAGTAATCATCCATTTTGAAATTCCTATCGAGATAAATAGCATTATTAGCGGACGTTAATGTTAGTCCTTCCTTAGCGGCTGCCGGGTTTGCAATTAAGATTTTATTATTGGAGTTACTCATGAATTTTATTACTACATTGTTGCGTTCTTCTATCGGCGTCTCACCAAAAAGCATTAACGCACCTAAATCTCTATAACGTCTTCTTAGCGTTCTAATATTTTTTCTAAAACTTGTCCATATTATAACTTTTTCCCTATTTTCCACAGTCTCGTTGACTAATTTATCTAACTTTAAAAACTTTGATGGTGTTTCATCATAGTCCTCTATGATCAACCCCGGGTTACTAGCAATTTGAGTTAACCTTAACAATTTTACTAAATAATTCTCAATTTCTTCTATAATACTTTCCCCCTTCTTGTCTTTTATCTCGTAATACAATTCTTTCTTTGCCGTGTCATAAATTTCTTGCTGTTTTGGGGAAAGATCTATAACTATGTTACTATATTTTTTCTCTGGCAATTCTAAAATATCTTTTGTCCTCCGAATTGATACACCATCTATTTTTTTGCGAAGGCTCAACAAATCATCCTCATATTTCTTTAACGATACTTCTCCCTTTAATTTCAAATCATACTTTTTTTTAAACTTGTAAAAATCATTGCCTAACAATTCGCCTCCATCCAGAAAATAAAACTGTGACCATATATCTTCTGGTCTATTAGCTATTGGTGTTCCTGTGATTAATATCTTCTTCTTAGCCATATTTCTCAATGAGAGAACTGCCTTTGTGGTTTTCGCATTTGGATTTTTAATTTTTTGAGACTCATCTAGAACAATTACAAAATTTTTATGTTTCAATACCAATTGAATCAACTCTAACTCCTGAATGAGGGATTCATAATTTACAATATAAAAATGGCCGTAAGTCAAAAATGACCGCCCTCTTTGGCGCTTCGTTCCTAACAAGACTACTGGGAACAAATGAGAATGCTTTAAAATTTCATTTTTCCATGTGTGTAGAAGGGTCTTTTTACAAACAATTAGCGCACCATCAATCTCTTTACTTTCAATGTTTGAGCATAATGCATCGATAACCATTTTGCTTTTACCCAATCCTTGCTCATCGAAGAGAGGTACGATATCATGTTTCTCAATATAGTCTATTGCTTCTATTTGATGACTCAGGGGTATTGTCTTAGGAGAGTAATCAAATTTAATCTTTTCAACCATTATCAACCAGCTCCTCTGGTAACCAGATGTAAGAAATGAAATCTTTTCCAAACAAGTTTAATTCTTTCAATAACTTTATTAAATCCTCCTCCGCTGATTTAGGAATTCCAAGGATAATCTCTAAATGTTTACCTGTCGAGATCCCCTTGGTGTTAGAATAGTCTAACAACTGCTCTTTAGTCCTTTTTGAGAACAAATCTTCGCTTGTTTTTGCCTCGCCAATACAGATCTCGTTTGTTTCAAATTTAAAACCTACAATATCAGGTTTATGTCTTTTTATTGGTGGGGGGATATTTAATTTTTGTCCATCAAACAGATACTCATTCCCATCAAATGCCACAATATCGTATCCTTTTTCTCGCATTTTTCTTCCGATTAACCCTACAATCATCTGGTGTAATTTTGTTGGCATATTTATTCCCTATCACTCATATTTTTTGAGCATGTCCACAAATTTGGATAATTCCTCATAGAGTTCCATTATTTTTGTCTTTTTTACGGGTTCCTCACCACTAAGTATACTCTGTTCCTCCTCTCTTGACATTCTTTTGAGACCAATTATACACTTTTCAATATGCTCAAATAACCTGGACGCATACGCAGGTATAACCATACTCAACTCATATTTTGCTGCCTGAAATCCTTCTTCCTTGAGAATTCTCGCTATATCATCATTCTCAAACATTTTTCTTAAATCTCTTACATCTTGAGCTCTAGTGACCTCATCATTCCCTACCCAATCACAAAAATCTTTGGTTGTTAAACCGTATCTTTTCATACCGTCTTTAATTTTTCTGTTCTCAAATTCCACGAAATATGAGAACTTCAATAGAGCATCAAGCTTATAAGAATAGGTTGGTAAAAACTGCTCGTTCATATTTTTGTACGCCTCACGCCACCTTCTGATGTCGTTTAAGGAGAGCTTTGTTGTACTTTGGAGTTCTTCTTCTGTGTATCCTCTATGGTACCATAGAATATATAACATTCTTGCCCTTTCATATGCTTGCCAGTCATTTACACCTCTCAGGTGAGCGATTAATCTTATGAAATTGATACTCTTTTCGGTTATATCTGGTGGTAAAACCTTGCATCTTATCTGTTTATAACAGTCCTTTTGAGGATATTTGTCTTTTAAATCCCTATAAATTAGCACTCTGGTATTTCCGTCAATTATTTTGTATCTCCCATCTTCAATCGGATACACCCAGATTTCCTCCATCGCTCCTTCACTAGTCTCAATACTTCTCTTCAGACGATTGTAATCTTCATAACCTCCACTTTTTAATGCTATTTCAAGGTCACCTTGAGAGGTTGCATCAGTTACTCTCATAATATTATCTCGCCAATAACCTATTCGTGGATTTTCTTCGTCTAAAACTAATTTATCTATATCTATCTCCTCAATTTCTACTTCTTCTGGTACGCCTGCAATTGGTATTTCTAATTTAATTTTCTCCATATCAGATCACCTCGCTCATATTATCTATGTCTTTATACAAATGCCCAATGCCCTATTATAGATTTCGTCTATGATTTCGCCCATCGGGACGCCGGGGTTTGCGAAGGGGTCGCGTAGCGCACCCTTTGGGTGCAGCGAAGCGAAACCGCAAACCCCGCAGATGGGCGAAGTTTGCGAGCGGTGCGAGCAAACGAGCCCATCAAGGGGCGTTAGCCCCGCGTCCCGATGGGCAGAATAGAAATTTGCGAGCCGTAGCGAGCAAATTTCCTGCCCATCTCGTTCATATCCGAACTGTTTCGCTTTTTGTCTAGTTTTGGGATTATATCCGAAGTATTTCGGATATTCCAATTCTGGCTGAATCACCCAAAAACCATTTTCTTGACAAATATTGTCAGTCATTGCATCCTTTCCCCAGTTCTAAACTGTCCAGTGGACTCTTTATCTTGCCAAGACTTTTTGTGCTGACATGTGTATAAACCCCGCACTTTGAGAAAGTGCGAGGGTAAATTTCCGTAGTCTTGCTGTCTTTATGGCCCAATATCTCCTCTATATACCCCGCACTTTTAAGGTTTCTTAATGCCCTATTATATCAAAACCCTAAGGGGTGTCAATGGTTTCCCTTAAAAATCCTTTACAACCATGACTTGCGTGTCCTATAATCGTTTCAAGAAACCAGAACTACCTTGTTCATGAGAGAGGAGTGAAAGCATGTATTTCCCCATCTACCGTCCGAGAAGGATGAGGGCAAATGAAAACCTGCGAAGAATGATTCGAGAAACAAGGCTCTCTGTGGATAACCTTATATATCCAATGTTCGTTACTTACGGAAAAGGTGTTAAGAAGGAGATTGCCTCAATGCCCGGTTGTTACCAGCAGTCGGTTGAAAACGCTGTAAAGGATGCTGAGGAGGTAAACAGTCTTGGAATCCCTGCTGTAATCCTGTTTGGCATACCTGAACACAAGGATGAGAGGGGCTCTGGTGCCTATGACGAAAATGGGGTCGTCCAGCAGGCTATCAGGGCTATAAAGGATAAAGTGCCTGAGCTTATTGTAATAACAGATGTTTGCCTCTGCGAATACACAAGCCATGGGCACTGTGGTATTGTGGAAGAAGGGAGAATCTTGAACGATCCTACCATAGAACTCCTCTCAAAGGAGGCGGTCTCCCATGTAAAGGCAGGGGCAGACATGGTAGCGCCCTCGGATATGATGGATGGGCGGATTGCGGCGGTAAGAGATGCACTTGATGAGGAAGGATTTATAGATATACCGATTATGTCTTATGCCTCAAAATATGCGTCAGCTTTCTATGAACCGTTCAGGGAAGCAGCAGAATCAATACCCCAGTTTGGAGATAGAAGAACCTATCAGATGGATCCGACAAATGCAGATGAGGCTATAAGAGAGGTTGCACTTGATATTGAAGAAGGAGCAGATATTGTGATGGTGAAGCCTGCCCTCGCTTATTTAGATATCATTCACAGGGTAAAGGATGAATTCTGTATCCCTGTTGCAGCCTATAATGTTAGCGGAGAATACTCAATGATAAAGGCGGCTGGAAGAACAGGGTGGCTCGACGAACAAAGAATTATGATGGAGGTTCTCACATCTATCAAGCGTGCAGGGGCTGACATGATACTAACATATTTTGCAAAGGAAGTAGCACAAGTACTCGATGGTCGATAGTCGAAAGTCGAAGGTCGAATATGTCTAAAAACTATCAACCTACAGTTCCTAAACTCATCGCATGGGAGGTTACCCGAAGTTGTGTGCTTAACTGTATTCACTGCAGGGCAGCGGCAAAGTACGGACCTTATCCTGACGAACTTACAACTGAGGAGTGCCTGAGATTCCTGGACGATGTGGTAGAACTTTATAAAACGAATGCCGAGAGCCGAATGCCGAATGTTGAAACTTCTTCTTCCATTCGAACCTCGACCATCGGCCCTCAGCAATCGGTAGTCAACAATCCCCCCATCATCATCCTTACAGGCGGAGAGCCAATGATGCGTGAGGATATATACGAAATAGCAAAATATGGAACAGAAAAGGGGTTAAGGATGGTGATGGCACCATGTGGCCTCATGGTAACCGAAGAAACAGCAAAAAAAATAAAGGAATCGGGTATCAAGAGAATAAGCCTCAGCATAGATGGCGCAACCGCTGAGAGCCACGATGCCTTCAGGAGAGTTGATGGTGCATTCGATGCGGTAATGAAAGCTGTTGAGTCTTGCAAAAAAGTAGGGCTTGAGTTTCAGGTAAATACCACAATCACAAAATATAATGTTAAAGAGGTTCCTGCGATACTCGATCTTGTTGTGAGACTGGGGGCTGTGGCATATCATCCATTTCTGCTCGTTCCTACTGGCAGAGGAAAAGACCTCGCAGACCAAGAAATATCACCTGAGGAATATGAAAAGGTGCTTACATGGATATATGAACAGAGGGAAAAGGCATCTATACAATTCAAACCCACATGTGCACCCCATTACTACAGGATATTCAGACAGAAGGAAAGAGAAAAAGGGAGGTCTGTATCACCACAGATACATGGACTTGATGCAATGACAAAGGGGTGCATGGGTGGTCAGTCATTTGCCTTTGTGAGTCATACAGGTAAAGTGCAGATATGCGGCTTTCTTGAGGAAGAGGCAGGAGATATTAGAAAAGAGCCATTCTCCGAGATATGGAAGGAATCAAAGTTATTTAATGAGATGAGGGATATTGACCATTATCACGGGAAATGTGGCATCTGTGAATACAGAAAGGTCTGTAGTGGCTGCAGGGCACGGGCATATGCCCTGACAGGGGATTACCTGGGAGAGGAACCTTACTGCACATATATTCCTCAAAGTATACCTATTAAGGCGAAATTGTAGTATAATAACAAATAAATTTAAAATGCAAAAATCAAAATGCAAAATTTTTGAATTTTGATTTGTATTTTTGATTTTTAATCTTTGATCTTTAATTTTTATTAAGGTGATAACAATGATAATTAAAGACTTTTTCTATAACCTTAAACTGAAGACAAAACTCCTGATAATGATGCTTTTCCTCACACTCCTATTAATGGCTGTCCTTTTTTATCTATACACAAAATCAGAGAAGGATATGATAGCCCAGATTGAGCAACATACAGTTGACCTCTCTACCGCCATTCAGATAAGTGTTGAGGAGTTAACAACAGGAGGAACTACTGATACTGCAAGACTCAGCGAATATCTCAGACAGCTCGATGCAAAAGGCGTTAGGGAAATATCTATAATAAGCAATGAGCAGGAAATTATCGCGAGTTCTAATCCACGCAAGGTTGGCATAAAGGTAGACCATAAAAAGAAGGGTTATGTAATAACTGCGAGACTCGGAGAAGACCTGAGACCAAAACGGCATCAGAAGGCATACAACATAATAGTCCCAGTCGTCATCGAAAATGAACAGTGGGGCTATATCCATATAAGTATGCTCCTTGATGATTTCAAGAATTTAATGCAAGCAAACTACATTAAAAGGGTCTTAGCCACTGTATTAATTTTTGGAATAGGGATAGTGGTATCACTCTTCCTCTCATGGAGATATACCCATCCTATACACCAGGTTGTCAATGCTGCGAAGAAGGTAGCAGCAGGAGACCTTACAGAGACCCTCCCTGTGAATAGAACAGATGAGATAGGTGAACTTACTATGAGTTTTAATGAAATGGTAGAGAAACTCAGGCTAAACAGGAAACTTGAGGAAAAACTAAGGAGGGCTGAGCAGCTTTCTGTTGTCGGTCAACTTGCCTCGGGTATAGCCCACGAAGTAAGAAACCCATTAAATCTTATAAACCTCAGTATTGACCATATAAAGAGTAAATTTACACCCCCCGATTTAACACAGAAAGAGGAATTTACCAATGTTATCTCTAATATTAAAAAAGAGATACGGAGACTTGATAAGATGGTGAGCGATTTCCTTGACTATGGGAAACCATTGAATCTACATAAGGCAAAGACCAGTCTTAAAGATGTGCTGGATGATGTTATATCCTTAGCAAGAGAACGGTCAGGAGAACAGGGTGTGGTTATCGAGAAAGAAATACATCCCGAACTGTTAGAGGTATTGGTAGACAGTGGATATATAAAGACCTGTTTTATGAATATAATGCTTAATGCATTTGAATCAATGCCCGAAGGTGGAAATCTCAGGGTTACTGCCTCCCCAAATACCTCTTTCGTAGAGGTTTCCTTTGCAGATACAGGGAAGGGGATACCCTCTGAGAACCTCTCCATGGTATATGAACCATACTTTACCACAAAGAGATTGGGCATCGGTCTGGGGCTCTCTCTTACAAAAAGGATTATAGAGGAACACTCTGGAATGATTGAGATTGAAAGCTATCCCAACAAAGGTACAACCGTAAAGGTTAAACTACCAACAAAGGAGTCCTGAAGGCTATGTCAATAAAGGGGAATATCCTTATTGTTGATGATGAAAAGCCTCAGAGGGAGATACTTAGATTAATATTGGAGGATGAAGGTTATAGCGTTATTACTACTGGAGGTGGTAATGAGGCGCTTGCCCTCATTGAGAAATTTCCTCCCGAACTTATTTTAAGTGACCTCAAGATGCCTGATATGAATGGCTTGGAACTCCTCGCTCGTCTTCTCAAACACAATATACCTACTATAATAATGACCGCCTACGGAACAATCAGTTCCGCTGTAGAGGCAATGAAAATGGGGGCAATGGACTATTTGACAAAACCGCTTGATAGGGATGAGCTGTTAATATCTGTAAAAAGAGTATTCGAGAAGATTGCACTTCAGAGAGAGAATATAATACTCCAGCATCAACTTCAAGAAAAATTCAGGATAGAAAATATCATAGGAAGCCATGGCCTCATGCAGGAAGTATTCAAGACGATAAGAAAGGTCTCGAATACTAACTCTACCGTATTGATTTATGGTGAAAGTGGAACAGGAAAAGAACTTGTGGCGAGGGCTATCCATTATAATTCTCAACGCAAGGATAGACCATTTATGGGTATAAATTGTGCTGCAATCCCGGATACACTGCTTGAGAGTGAACTCTTTGGCTACGAGGCAGGTGCATTCACAGGGGCAATTGGTCGTAAGATAGGACTCTTTGAGGCATCAAACAAAAGCACCCTTTTTCTTGATGAGATAGGTGATCTTTCCGCAAATATGCAGGCAAAGATACTACGAGTCTTACAGGAAAAGGAGATAATGAGAATCGGGGGAAGGCATCAAATCAAGATAGATGTTAGGATTATAGCTGCAACCAATAAGGATATAGAAACTGAGATGAAGAAAGGTCATTTCCGTGAAGACCTATTTTACCGTCTTAATGTGATAACCATAACCCTGCCACCGCTCAGAAACAGGATTACCGATATACCTGAACTGGTTAATCACTTTATAGCAAAATACAGGGTTACTACACAGAAAGAGATAAAGGGTATAACCGATGAGGCACTCAGGATACTTATGGGATACAACTGGCCAGGAAATGTCAGACAGATTGAATCAGTGATAGAAAGGGCTATGATATTTTCTGAAGGAGAGATGATTACTCCAAAAGACATTCCAGTGGAGGTGCGTATACCTCTAAAAGGAACTGGAAGATTTATTATTGACATCCCTGATGAAGGTATATCTATAGAAGAGCTTGAGAGAGAGCTTATCCTGAAGGCTATGGAAAAAAGTGGTTGGGTGATCACAAAGGCAGCAAAACTATTGGGGCTGAGTTTTAGGACGCTCCAGTATCGCCTTGAGAAGTTTAATATAAATAGTGGGCATCAGACTATACCAAAAGGTGCATAATGATACACCAAATCGTGTATATAGAACCATTAGGAGATTAGCCAAAGATTAACATCCCATACTCAACTCTCCTATGATGTGTATACAATTGAATGTAACACATTAAAACAAAAAGATTTTTTGAGAATGGATTAAATGGATTATTTTGGTATCAGAGTAAAGAATAAATGGCATAAAAAATGCATTCACAAATAAAGGTTTTATTGAAAATGCACAGCGATTACATTCCCCGCTGTGGGGGAGCTTCAAAGTGAAAGGAGGTGATTGGAATGAAGAAGGTATTGGTATTCCTTCTCGCGATAGCGCTTATAGTCACCTTTGCAGGACTGAGCATGGCACAAGAAAAGAAGCCAGCTGAACCGGCTAAGAAGGCTGAGCCAGCAAAACCAGCAGAGCCAGCAAAGAAGCCTGCAAAGGCAAAGATCCACCAGATCACCGGTGATGTCACTGCTGTTGATGTAAAGGCAAAGACTATCAAGATCAAGGGTAAGGATAAAGAGGTTACCCTCGATGCAGCAGGCATAAAGGACATGGCTAAGATAAAGGTCGGTGATAAAGTCGTTGCCAAGTATTCAGAGGCAGACGGCAAGATGACCGCCAAGTCGGTAAAGGTAAAGAAGGAGCCAGCAAAGAAGGCAGAGCCAGCAAAAAAGGCAGAACCCGCGAAGCCAGCAGCACCAGCAAAGAAGAAAGCACCAGGCTATTAAGTCTGACTGTTATTGGCTCGCAAACCGTAGTAAACCCCACCCTTGCTATATTTTTTTACCCCGCCTAAAAGGTGGGACTTTCTGGGTGCGGGGTAAAGAAAGCCCCCAGAGCAGTGATGGCGATGGGGGTTTTCTTTTTATAAAATCCTTGAAAGCCTCTGATAAGTTATGTATTATAAGGTAGACAACGAGGTTTACCTCGTTGATTTAGTAGAAAGAATCAACGGACATAATGTCCGTTGTCTACCGAATCTCCTTCAATCCTAATTTAAGGAGGATATAGTGTATGGTCTCAGAAGGCATGCCCATAAAAGATGAGCCTAATATAGAAGGAATGGCAACTAGGATTAAGGAACTTGAGAAACTCAATGAAGAACTGAACAAGAAGGTTATTGAATCCTTTCTCCTTTATAAGATAAGCAAGGTGCTCCAGTTTAATTATAACATTGATGATGCACTCTCAGAGGTAATGAACATAATCAAAGATGCCTCTGGCATAGAGCATATAGCCATCATGTTATTAGACCCTCAGGAGAAGATACTCCGTATCCGTGCTGCACACGGGCTCAAGGAAGGAACAATTAAAGAGGTCTCCTTTGAGATAGGTGAAGGTGTTGTTGGAGAAGTGGCAGAGACAGGGAAACCTGCCTTAATCTCTGATGTGAGTAAAGATAAGCGATTTTCTTTTTTTAAAGGATGGGAGCCCCAGATCGGCTCTTTCATAGCTGTTCCGTTGAAGTTAAAGGAAGGAATTATAGGTGTTTTAAGCGTCCATAGCGATGAAAAGGGAAGGTTTTTAGAAAAAGACCTCATCTTTATGACACAGATAGGCGAAGACCTCTCACTCGCTATTGAAAAGGCTAATATCTTCAACAGCATCTGGGAACTTGCAATAAAGGATGAACTCTGCGGTATATATAACAGAAGGTATCTCTTAGAGGCTATGAATAGGGAGTTAATCAGGGCAAAAAGAAATAAGGCACAACTATCCCTCTTGATGATAGATATAGATGACTTTAAGGTATACAATGATACATTGGGTCACTTAGCAGGTGATGATGCATTAAGAACCGTTGCGAAGATAGCCTCTAACACCCTTCGGGTTTCAGATATTATAGCCCGGTATGGTGGTGAGGAGTTTGTAGCACTTCTGCCA
Organism: Nitrospirota bacterium; assembly: GCA_040756155.1. NCBI lineage: Bacteria > Pseudomonadati > Nitrospirota > Nitrospirota bacterium. Next base: position 30,885 of record JBFLZU010000048.1, read on the forward strand.
GATACCACAAAAGATGGGGCTGTTATAACCGCTGAGAAGATCAGGCATAATATCGAAAATAAAAAACTAACAATAGAATCTTTACCTTTAAAACTCCTGACGGTCTCAATCGGTATAGCTACATTCCCTGAAGATGTAAAGACACCTGGAGATTTGCTTTATTGTGCAGATTTATCTATGTATAATGCAAAAAGGAATGGCAAGAATCAGGTAAAGACATATACAAAAGGCACGTGAGATTCTCAGAACTTACAGAGTATTTTGAGAGGCTCGAGGCTACCTCAAAGAGACTCGAGATGTTCGATATACTCTCAGACCTTTTTAAGAAGGCTGATTCCTCAGAGATAGATAAAATCATATATCTTTCACAGGGACAACTTCTTCCTCCATTCCATGGTCTCGAGATAGGCATGTCAGAGAAACTTTTAATCCGGTCTATCTCAGATGCAACAGATATTTCAATAGATGATGTGGCAAAAGAGTTCAAAAGGACAGGAGACCTTGGGAAAACAGCAGAGAACCTTATTGAGGAAAAGGGGAAACACCTCTCTGTTCAGGATGTCTACCAGAGGCTTTTTGAGATTGCAGAAACATCAGGAGAAGGAAGTGTTGATAAGAAGATTTCGATGCTCGGTAACCTCTTTTCAATGGTATCCTCCTTAGAGGCAAAGTATATAGCAAGGTTTGTGATAGGACGCCTCCGTCTCGGTATCGGAGACCCAACCGTCCTTGAGGCACTGAGTCTCTCAAAGGGCTCAAGGGAACAGAGACCTGAGTTAGAGAGGGCATATAACCTCTGTTCTGATCTTGGATATGTGGCTAAAGTATTATTCGATAAAGGTACCGCGGGGATAAAGAAAATAAAGGTGCGTGTTGGTTATCCAATCAGGATGGCTCTCTGTGAAAGGCTTCCCTCATCGGAAGAGATAATCGCTAAGATAGGAAAGGCATCCATAGAGGCAAAATATGATGGATTCAGATGTCAGATTCATAAAAATGGGAATAATGTAGAAATATTCTCAAGGAATCTCGAAAAGACTACCCATATGTTCCCTGAGATCGTGGAGGCGACAAAAACCCAGTTTAAGGCGAAAGATGGTATGTTTGAGGGTGAAGCACTCGCTTACAACGAAGCCACCGGAGAACTTTTCCCATTTCAGATAACAATCCAGCGGAAAAGAAAGCATGGTATAGAAGAACTGGCAAAGGAATATCCACTTAAATTCTTTGCATTCGACCTGCTTTATGCAGATGGAATTGATTATACAGAGTTTCCATACATCGAGAGGAGAAATAGACTTTCAGCACTTATCAAGAAAGATACGGTCATAGAGCTTTCGAGTGCAATTATTACAGATGACCCCGATGCCGTAGTAAAATACTTTGAAGACGCCGTTGAAAAAGGGCTTGAGGGTGTGGTTGCAAAGAGACTCGATGCCCCGTACTCAGCAGGTGCAAGAAACTTCAACTGGATAAAACTTAAAAGGAGTTATAAAGGTGAACTCGCAGATACTGTTGACATCTGTATTGTTGGCTATTTTAGAGGCAAAGGTCATAGGGCGGCATTCGGTGTAGGTGCCATTCTTGGCGGAGTGTATGAGCCTGAGAGCGATACATTTAAAACAGTGAGTAAGGTAGGTTCAGGCTTCAGTGAGGAAGAATGGATGAGGTTGAAAGAAATACTTGATGATATAGCACTTACGCATAAACCAGCAAGGGTAGATTCTTTAATAGAACCTGATGTATGGGTCGAACCATTTTATGTTATTACTGTGACCGCTGATGAGATTACACGCTCTCCCACACACACATGCGGAAGGGGTGAAGACGGGATAGGTTATGCGTTGAGATTCCCCAGGGCAGTAGGATTCATAAGGGATGATAAAAAGCCAGAGGATGCAAATTCGGTTGAAGAGGTGATTAAGATTTTTAACATCCAAAGACGTGTGAAATTGTGAGTCATAAAAATTAAAAATCAAAGATTAAAAATCAAAAATACAAATCAAAATTCAAAAATTTTTACATTTTGATCTGTCATTTTACATTTTGATTTTTGCATTTTGATTTATCTTTATTTCTTTCTTGGTTGCGGTGGTTGTATGAAAGGGCTGAGAACAATGAGCCTCTGTCTTGCATGCTTACCAAGCTGAGAGTTAGGTGCAATCCTTACCTGCATACTGTATTCATTGAATGCACTATGAATGTCTCCTACATGCTCATAGCTCATGCCGAGGTATCCGTGAATCTCAGGATGCTGCGGTGCCATAGATGAGAAGATACTGAGATATTTTATTGCTCCGTTATAGTTCCTTGTAGCATAGTAACTCAGCCCCAAAAAGAAATTAGACCCTGGGTGCTCAGGGAACATCTCTATGCTCTTTTTGAGGTGGAGCGTTGCGAGTTTTGGGTTATTGTTAACATATGCAAGGACTCCGAGACCATAATAAGCGGGTTGATAGCCATTGTCTATCTCAAGTGCCTTCCTGAATAAAGATTCTGCCTCAGTGTATCGTTTCTGTTTTATACGGACAAACCCGAGTAGATTATGAAAAGGTGCCTGTTTCCCATTCATTGAAATCGCCTTCTTAAGGGATTCCTCTGCATCATTTATCTTACCGTTATTAAATGCCCCCTCAGCATTATCATACTGTAGATATGCTTGATTGACATCCCTTATACCTCTGAGCATGGTATTAAATTTATCTGCATTCCTGCCATCTCCCTGAATGGTGTATAGTGGAAGTTCCTTTATCATTGCATGGATCTCTTCAAGACGAACAGCAGTTCTTGGATGTGTAGAAAAAAGTTCCTCAAAAAATGTCTCTTCCTTTTTCTCCTTTCCGAGTCTTGAGAGAAATTTTCCAACAGCAGATTCAAGCACTTTGTGGGCATTTAACGCCTCTGACGGCTCATAACCAATCCTCGACATATAAAGAACCCCGAGTCTATCTGACTGTATCTCCTGATTTCTATCGTATTTCAACAAGAGCAGTCCGCTCCCGAGTGCCCCCGCAGTAAGAAATAAATCACCACCCTTCTGTCCCTCAATCGCAACAGAACCAGCAACAAGACCTATCTGTTGAAGTATTCCTAAGGAGACTCTCTTTGCTGAATGTCTTGCCATCACATGTCCTACCTCATGCCCCATGACCGCTGCAAATTGTGCCTCGTTTTCCATTTCTACAAGCAATCCTCTTGTTATAGTAACAAATCCAGGGAGTGCAAAGGCGTTTGGAATGGATGAGTTTTGAACCTGAAACTTGAAAGGAAGGTTTGGCCTATGCGAATTTGCCCATATCCTCTTTACAATATCGCCGAGATATCCTTCAAGTTCAGGATCGTAGTATTTACCACCAAAACCCCAGTTAAGGCTGGGTGCAGCCTGTTTGCCCATGTTTATCTCCTGCTCTTCAGAGATTAACATGAGTTCTCTTTCTCCTGTCACCGGATTTACTGCACAGGTAGGAAGGAGTAAAAGGGTTAAGATGAGTGCTATTATTTTGTAAAAATCAAAATTCAAATTGCAAAATGTAAAATTATGGAATTCCTTAATTTTGATTTTTGATTTTTGCATTTTAAATTTTCACTTGACCACTTGAATCCCTTTTTTCTACCCAAGGGATAAGTTTTCCCCGTGCTTCAGCAACCACACTGCCATTATCCTTTACTGCCTTAGCCTCTGCCTCAATAAGCCTCTTCGATTTTGAAAGCAACCTTGCACTGACAGTAATCCTTTCACCGACTACAAGAGGTTTTCTCAATCTTATCTCCATAGAGGCTGTTACTGCAATCATTCCGAGACCAATAACGAGTTTCACCATAATCTCATCAAGGACAGTAGATATAAGCCCGCCATGAACTATGTCCTTATATCCCTGATGTATCTTTGAAGGTGTAAACTCAGTGGTCATACTTTTTGCATCCTTATCGAGATAGAAATCAAGTCTGAGTCCGATGGGGTTTTTCTTACCACATACAAAACAGTAATGGTCGTCCTGAAGATCCATATCTTAGTAAAGTATATTACGAATAGACACATGTAGTCAAATGTTAATATAAACCACTAATCTTTTCATGGTTGACAATGACACTACATTGCATTTATCATACTTAGCAATTATCAATGATGAATTAGTAATTTAATAATTGTTCATTATTCATCTCATGAAGAGACGTGTTGTTATAACTGGCATAGGTGCGGTAACACCACTTGGAAATACTATGAAGGACACTTGGAGTGCCCTTTGTGAAGGGGTATCTGGCATAGCACATATAACCCGCTTTGATGCCTCCTATTTTCCGAGCATGATTGCTGGAGAGATTAAGGGCTTTTCTGCTGGTTTATTTATCACCAAAAAGGGGCTGAGAAGGCTCGATCCATTCATACACTATGCTACTGCCTCTGCATTGATGGCTGTTGAGGACTCTGAAGTTCGATTCGAATCAACAGAAAAAGAAAGATATGGTGTTGTAATCGGTTCAAGTCGTGGTGGAATATTATCCACAGAGGCATCATATAATCAATATCTTCATAAAGGACCTCATGGCATAACACCATTTTATACACCGATGTCTACCATTGGTATGGCAGCAGGTTATATAGCCATAAGACTCAGGATTAATGGTCCAAGCCTCGGTATCTCTACTGCCTGCTCTTCGGGAACCCATGCAATTGGAGAGGCATACAGGATGATTCAGAGGGGTGAGGTTGAGCTGGTGTTTACTGGAGGGACTGAGGCATCCATCTCTCCATTAATTCTTGGTGGCTATGCCGCAGCAAAGGTTCTCTCTACCAGAAATAATGAACCACAGAAGGCAAGCAGACCTTTCGACAGACACAGAGATGGTTTTGTTCTCTCTGAAGGAGCATGTATACTGGTTCTTGAGGAAATGCAACATGCCCTTCAGCGAAATGCAAGGATATACGCAGAGATAATCGGTTATGGCTCATCTACAGATGCCTACCATCAGACAGATTTGCCTCCTGATGGAAGCGGTGCTGTTATGGCCATGAGGAAAGCACTGATGGATGCTAATATATCTCCATCCGAAATAGATTACATAAACGCACATGGTACATCCACACTGCAGAATGACAGAGTTGAAACACTCGCAATCAAGACGGTCTTCAATAAAGATGCCTTTAAGATACCTGTAAGTTCAATTAAATCAATGACAGGACACATGCTTGCCGCATCAGGGGCACTCGAAGTAGGAGCGACAGCGATGAGTATCTACGAAGGCATAATACCACCCACCATTAATTATGAAATGCCTGACTCTGAATGTGACCTCGACTATGTGCCGAATACAACGAGAAGACAGCAAATTGAAATCGCACTCACAAACTCCTTCGGTTTTGGTGGAATGAATGCGGTGATCGTCCTTCGAAAGTCAGTGTGAGATAAATATATCTCCTCTTTTGATTTCTTTTATTGACTTGAGAACCTTTGCAGTGGATGTTTCCTCTTTTAAAGCAATAACCTGCACCTGACCGATAGGCATATCAGGGATTGCTACCTTCTCTCCAGATAGAGGATGCCTTATCTTACCACCCTCTTCAAAGATATTAAATATATCACCTGCAGTTAAACCATCTCTACTTCCCTTATCGAGATAGACTATATCCATAAAGGCACCTCTTACCCTGTCATCTATAATCTCTACAATATGTCCTCTCACCTGTTTCTGTTCAACCTTTCTTTCAAGTGGGATGATTAATGGGTTCAGTTCCTGATATGGCAATACCCTGTCACCCACAGCAATATAATCATATGAGTTCATTACTTCTGCTATAGCTATCTTACCATCAATCCTTACTACCTTCACATCACCCAGGACCTTAACAAGATAGCCGAGAAAATCTTCTGTCACAGGATGGTAAACCTTTTTTATACTTCGAGCAATCATAAACCTGTCGCCTATCTTTTTACCATTGCTGTCCAATAAGGCATTATCACCTTTGCTGAGTATAACCTTCTCTCCTCCTGATGAAACAACTATATTTTTATCAGGTATCTCATCAGTGATGTATCCACTTGAGGCAATAAGATTGACATCAGCAACAACTCTGGTAGGAGGCTCTTTAACTGCAACAGGTTCTTTCTTTACTGGAGTAACGGGCATTTCTTTCTCGACCTCAACCTTCTTTTCTACTGGTTCAGGTTTTTTCTCTTCTTCAGCTAACTTTTCCTTCTCTACAACCGGGATATTTATTACCTGACCAGGATAAATCTTATCTGGGTTTTTTATCTCAGGGTTCTCCTCCCAGAGTTTCTTCCATAGAAATGGGTCACCAAGAAGTGCCTTTGAAATGTCCCATAATGTATCACCCTTTTTGACGGTATATTTTTTGGTATCTTTTATATCCTCAGAGCCGAATGTAAAACTGTAAAAGAGGAGTATGTTAAATGCTGCAATAATTACAAAAAATACCAGATTGCCCCGTCCTTTGGATAGAGATGGACGGCTCGAACTCTGTTTCAAAATTTTGCATTTTGATTTTTGCATTTTGAATTTTCCTGGTGCCGAAGGGGGGATTTGAACCCCCACGGAGTTGCCCCCACCAGACCCTGAACCTGGCGTGTCTGCCAGTTCCACCACTTCGGCTTCAAACCTGATAAATAATATCCCTTAGTTAGATTCATTGTCAAGTTCAACGAGGTATGACTTTTACCCTTGATAATTGTATACCATTATTATATAATTTAAAACAAATTTATTAAAACTGGAGAAAAACCTGTGGAGATTAAGACAGCTGACATTGCTAAACTTAAGAAGACAGCAAGGATGATCAGGATAGATATCCTTAAGATGCTTACAATCGCTGGTTCAGGGCACACAGGAGGCTCACTTTCAGCAACCGACATTGTTACTGCGCTGTATTTTGCCAAGATGCGCCATGACCCTAATAATCCAGAGTGGCAGGAGAGAGACAGGTTCATCCTCTCAAAAGGGCATGCAGCCCCCCTCCTCTATGCTGTCCTTGCAAGGTCAGAATATTTCGGGATGGATATGCTGACTACCCTGAGAAAGATAGATAGCCCCTTACAGGGACACCCCAGTAAAAACACACTTCCCGGTATTGAGGCATCGACAGGCTCGCTCGGTCAGGGACTTTCCATAGCAAACGGTATCGCACTGGGGCTGAGATTAGATGGCTATAATGCAAGAGTATATGTCCTTCTTGGAGATGGAGAGACGCAGGAAGGACAGGTATGGGAAGCAGCCATGACATCATCCCACTATAAGATTGATAATCTCTGTGCAATTATAGATAACAACGGACTTCAGATAGATGGAAGGGTAAAGGATGTTATGGGAATCGATCCTCTCGTTGATAAGTGGAGGGCGTTTGGCTGGCACACCATAGAGATAGATGGTCATGATATGGAGGAGATACTATCTGCCTTTGATGAAGCAGAGGAAGTTAAAGGTAAACCAACGATGATAATCGCACATACTATTAAAGGAAAGGGTGTCTCATTTTTTGAAGGTAAGGCAAGGTATCATGGTATAGCACCTACGCCTGAAGAATTAGCCACTGCATTATTGGAGTTAGAAGATAAGGATTTGGTGGTATGAGCCAGAAGATAGCAACAAGAGATGCCTACGGTGCAGCATTACTGGAACTTGGCAGGAGAAGGGAAGATGTTGTTGTCCTCGATGCGGATCTTTCAGGGTCAACAAAGACAGAAAGGTTTGCAGCAGAGTTTCCATCAAGGTTCTTCAATATGGGCATATCCGAACAGGACATGATCGGGACAGCAGCAGGGCTTGCACTTGCAGGAAAACTCCCATTCGCAAGTACCTTTGCTATATTTGAGACAGGAAGGGCATGGGAACAGATCAGACAATCTATCTGTTATCCTAAATTAAATGTTAGACTTGTTGCGAGCCATGGAGGGATTACTGTAGGAGAAGATGGGGCTTCTCATCAATCAACAGAAGATATTACGGTAATGAGGGTCTTACCAAACATGACAGTCATCGTTCCTGCTGATGCAACCGAGACGGTTGCAATCATAAATGCGATTGCAGATTATAAAGGTCCTGTGTATGTGAGACTCGGGCGGGCGAAGGTTCCTGTAATATTTGAAGAGGATTATAGATTTAAGATAGGAAGTGCCTATGTCCTGAGCCTGGGAAAGGATGTAAATATACTTGCGACTGGGATTATGGTAAGTGAGGCATTGCGTGCAGCTGAAATCCTGAGAGATGAAAAAATAGATGCAGGGGTCATCAATATCTCGACTATTAAACCCCTCGATGGAGAGACTGTTCTTAAAGCAGCAAAGACAAGCAGGACGATTGTGACAGCAGAAGAGCATTCTATTATCGGAGGACTTGGTAGTGCGGTAGCTGAATTCTTGTCAGAGGTATTCCCAGTGCTGGTATGGCGAGTGGGAATAAAAGATAGATTTGGATGTTCAGGTACACCAGAGGGTCTTATGAAACTTTATGAGATTACCGCTGAGGATATAGTGGTGGCAGCAAGAGAGGCGATGAGTAAGAAAAGATGATTCAGATGTATCATGTAACAAAGTACTATAATGAAGAAGTATCAGCCCTCAGGGATATAAACCTGAGAGTAGAAAAGGGTGAACTGGTTTTTCTGACTGGTCCAAGTGGTGCAGGCAAGACTACATTACTCAAATTGATTTACTGTGCCGAAAGACCTGAGGAGGGTCAGATATTTGTTGCAGGATGGGATGTGGCAAAGTTAAGAAGGAGGAGTATCCCTTACCTTAGAAGAAATATAGGTGTGGTATTTCAGGACTTTAAACTACTTCAAAAAAAGACGGTATTTGAGAATATTGCATTTGCCCTGAGAGTTATGGGAACATCTCATAAGGAGATCAAGAGAAGGGTGCCACAGGTGTTAAAACTTGTTGGGCTTTCGCATAAGATGGATAGTTTTCCACAACACCTTTCTGGTGGAGAACAGCAGAAGTTAGTAATCGCAAGGGCTGTTGTTAATGAACCGGCTGTGTTGTTAGCAGATGAGCCCACAGGCAACCTCGATGTTGAGAGATCTTTGGAAATTATAAATCTCTTCAGAGAAATAAATATTCGAGGGACAACAGTATTGATTGCAACACATAATCAGGGATTGATACAGCAGTTTAAAAGTAGGGTTATAACTTTAAATAAAGGGTGTATAACGGAGGATAACCCAGCGATATATACAGCGCAATACAGTTAAAAAATGCAAAATTTAATTGAATGAACCTACAAAACATTCCATATTTTATCAAAGAGGGAATGATCAATATTTCCAGAAACAAGCTGGCAAATCTTCTTACGGTTCTGACAATCTCAACAGCACTTTCGATATTTGGAATATTTCTTATCGTGTATCTGAACCTCACATCACTTCTTCAGAACTGGGGGGAATATGTTAGGATTACGATATATCTTAAGGATACTGCTACAGATAAAAACATAAAACACATAAGGGAATATATTCAAGGTGAAAATGCGGTAAGAGAATTAAGGTTTATCTCAAAAGAAGAAGCAATGGAAGAATTCAGGCAGTCTCTTAAAGGGAAAGAGGGGTTACTTGAAGGGATTGGTCGCAATCCTCTTCCAGCCTCATTTGAACTCAAGATAGAAAAACAATTCAGATACATAGAATTTATAAGGTTACTATCAGAAAGATTTAGCAAACTCGATGGTGTTGATGAGGTTCAATATGGAGAAGAGTGGTTTTCTAATCTTATTGCTTTTCTAAATCTTCTTAAAATAACAGGATTCTTTATAGGAAGCCTCTTTGCAGTGGCAATAATTTTTATAATATCAAGCACGATTTCCTTATCACTCTATGCAAGAGAAGAAGAGATTGGGATAATGAAGTTACTCGGTGCAACAAATGGATTTATAAAAACACCTTTTATTATAGAAGGGATGTTTCAGGGAGCTGTAGGGAGCGCCATAGCTATATTGATACTCAGTGCTGTATATCATTTGTTTACACAGAATCTTATTCTTTCTCCATGGTTATTTCTCGTAAGTTCAAACCCTTCTTTTCTTCCTCGCTATCTCATCGCAGGATTAGTCCTTGTGGGTCCAATTCTCGGCATCATCGGAAGCCTCAGTTCTATTAATAGATTTTTGAGGGTAATGCCATGAAATACAGAATTGCCGTATTCGTCTCTATTCTACTGATTATATTGACGGCTCCGACTGAGGATGTTTTTGCTACAGGAGATAGGGATAGATTAAAAAAACTCAGAGACCGCATTCACAAAGAAAAGGAGAAGATAGGAAAGGTCGTAAAACAGGAACACTCCATCCTTTCAAGCATCGAAGCTATAGATAAGCGATTGAAAGAAAAAGATAGTGAGCTGAGGTCTTATAATAAAAAACTCTTACAGGCACAGAGAAATATAGAGGATACGAACAGAAGATTGAATATACTTGAAGAGCGGCTACAGGAAGGAAAATCAAAGCTCATAGAGAGGTTAAGGACATTATATAAACAAGGGAAGACAGGTTATTACAAAGCGATATTTACATCTAATGATTACCCCACCATTCTCAGAAATTACAAGTATATGAAGATACTCACAGATGAAGACAACAGGATGTTGAACCGTTACAGAACAGATATAGAAGAGTTAAATGCATCGAAACTCATGCTTGAAAGATATAAGTCTGATGTTCTGATTTACAGGAATCGTCTCAAAAAGAAAAAGGGAGAGATAAAAGAGGAAAGGGATAAAAAAGAATTGTTACTTGCGAGTATTCGTAGTGAGCGGTCTTCTTCTGAAAGACTGATAAAAGAACTCGAGGAGGCTTCCTCACGTCTTGAGAGATTACTAAAGGAATCTGCACGCAAAAAGGATATAACTCCTCACTATGGTAAAGGTTTTGTGTCGCTTAAAGGTAAACTCCTGTGGCCAGTTGATGGTAAAGTCGTTGGATTCTTTGGAACTCAGCGAGACCCTGAATTTAATACAAAGATTTTTAAGCAAGGCATCGAGATTAAGGCGCCATCAGGTAATGACATAAAGGCTGTTGCAGAAGGTAAGGTTATGTATGCTGATTGGCTCAAAGGCTATGGTATGGTAATAATATTGAGCCATGGTGGAGGTTATTATAGCGTATATGCCCATGCATCTGAGACATATGCCAGAGTGGGAGAAATTATTACAGGGAATAAGGTCATAGGCAAAATAGGAGATACCGGCTCTCTAAAAGGGGCAGGGTTATATTTTGAGATCAGACACAATGGTGAACCACTTGACCCATTGGTATGGCTAAGAAAAAGACAATAGTAATAAAAATGAGCAATTAACAATTGATAATTTATCATTGATAATTGCCTTTAAAAGGAGGAACCATGAAACCCAAAATAACAAGAAGCACGATTAAGTTTATTTTAATAATAACTATCGTTGCCGTGCTTGGCATAACGGTCGGACGATGGTCGGTTGGTGGAACAACAGATGTCAGTGACTATGAAGTGCTCAAGACATTTTCAGAAGCATTATCACTGGTACAGAAAAATTATGTTGAAGAAATAAAAACAAAAGAATTGGTTTATGGTGCCATAAAGGGTATGTTAAACTCCCTCGACCCACATTCTTCATTTATGACCCCTCAGGCATATAAAGAGATACAGATTGATACAAAAGGGGAATTCGGGGGGATTGGTATCCAGATCGGTGTTAAGGATGGTGTTATTACAGTAATAGCTCCTATCGAAGGAACACCCGCAGAGAGAGCGGGTATAAAATCAGGTGATAAGATAATTAAGATAGATGGTGTTTTTACAAAGGATATATCGCTGTATGATGCCGTGAAAAAGATGAGGGGTGCCAAAGGAACAACAGTCACCATAACAATTATGAGAGAAGGAGAACTTCAACCCAAGGATTATACTATTGTGCGGGATATCATAAAGGTCCAGAGTGTTAAATCACACATGATTGGTGACGGGATAGGGTATATAAAATTGATACAATTTCAGGAAAGAACAGATGTAGATCTTCGTAATACGATAAAAAAACTTGAAAAGGAAGGTATTTCTTCCCTGATACTTGACCTTAGAAATAATCCTGGAGGGCTGCTTAATTCAGCGGTAGATGTCGCTCAAGAGTTCCTGCCTTCAGGTAAACTTGTTGTATCTATAAAGGGAAGAACAGGAGAAAAGAATGACTACCACACAGACAACAAAGGTATCTACTTAAATGTCCCTATGGTTGTGCTTGTAAATGAAGGTAGTGCAAGTGCCTCAGAGATTGTGGCTGGTGCTTTTCAGGATTGGAAGAGGGCTATTATTCTCGGCAACCAGACATTCGGGAAAGGCTCTGTTCAGACAATACTGCCACTTAACGATGGCTCAGCAATAAGGCTAACCACTGCAAAATACTATACACCCAATGGAAAATCTATACAGAACACAGGTATAACACCTGATATTGTCGTTGCCATGAAACCAAAAGGCGTAAAAATACATCCTATCGTAAAGGAAAGGGATCTTGAACGTCATTTAAAGAATGAACAAATAAAAGAAGAATTAAAACCCGAGATAACAGAAGAGGTTATTCCTATAAATGAAAAAGATGATATCCAGCTTCAGAGGGCGATAGACCTCCTCAAGTCGTGGAAGATACTTAAAGGTATCACTACTCCTTAGATTATTTTCTGGATTTCATAAGCCATGTAAAGCCGATGATGCTGCCAATAGTTGCACCAAGTGCAACTGCGCCACGCCAGTCCAATAATGTCTTGACATTCCCTTCTACGGTATTAGCAATCATCAGTAACGATGCTGAGTTATCTGCTTTTATCTTCTTGGCAGCCATGATACCAGCAATGCCCTGTTCAACGTTTATATCCTCCCTTGCTAACATTATCTGTGCACCACTGACCTGGAGATTAGCCTCGCCTGAGGCTATAAGGATACCACCGCCCTGAGTGATATTTATCTGCTGTGATCGCATAATGAATGCACCACCCTGTGAGACATCAACCCTATCACCATCAATAGATATGGCACCTGACTGTTTGAGTTCTACATGTCCACCCTCTATCGCCTTAGCTCCACTATGGATAAGTATCGCTTCTTCTGTCTCTATTAATCCAGCCTTACTGTTATTTAACTCAATTGTATGTGCTGTTAACTCTTCTCTTTCTTCATCCTTTAAAACCATTTTTCTTTTCATTGCTTCCCCCAGTCTATCTCGATACATCCGAGGCAAGCCTGTCCTGGCGACAGGCCAGGGATGCCTCGGCTATTTTCGTATTTTACC
>JBFLZU010000048.1:44243-51919 GCA_040756155.1 Nitrospirota bacterium
TTTACCTAAAAATAGGTCAGGCATCCTACCTGACATCTATCTTTCTATCTCATCCAATCTCCTAAGAGATTCACCAATTCTATTTAATCTTTCCTGCAGACCATGGTATCTGTTCCTGTCTTTTTCTACCACCTCCTTCGGTGCCTTTGTTATAAAGTCTTCGTCTGTCAGTTTCCTTGATAAGAATGATACCTCTTTATCAATCTTGTCCATTTCCTTCTCAAGCCTCCTTCTCTCTGCAGAAAAGTCAAGCACCCCTTCTAACGGAACAAATATCTCCATAGATGGGGTTATCGTGGTTGCAGCCATCTTTGGTTTAATAATCCCTTTACCAATCTTTACCTCTTTTGTTTTAGAAAGCCTCTGCACATAATGGAGATTAGAATTGAGCACATTGATGGCTTGTTCATCCTTGACATTTATAAACGCCTTTATATAAGAAGATGGCGGTATATTCATTTCACCCCTTATATTTCTGATGGCTGATATAGCCTCTATTGTTGTTGTCATTTTAGCCTCTGCGTCTATATCTATCTGTGATGTATCCTGACGGGGAAATTCGGCAATGGTGATACTTGGGGCACCCCATGGGGACTCACGGCTGGATGTGTGGGGTAGCTTCTGCCATATTTCCTCTGAGACAAAAGGCATAAATGGATGTAGCAGTCTTAATATGGAATCAAATACGCTGATAAGATGGATTTGGGGGAGGGTCCCCTTTATCATCTCTAAATACCAGTCACAGAACTCATGCCATACAAACTGATATACTGTCCCGGCTGCCTCATTAAATCTATATTCCTCAAGGAACCTGTTTACTTCGCCGACTATCCTCTGCAGTCTGCTCAATATCCACCGATCTGGTAAGTTAAGAGTTGAGAGTTGAGAGTTGGGAGTTGAGAATTTTTGACTGTTGACTGCCTCAAAACTGCCGACTGCATCTATGTTCATCAAAACAAATCTTGCTGCATTCCAGAGCTTGTTTACAAAATGCCTGTAACCTTCAATCCTTTCCTCTGAAAGTCTTATATCTCTTCCCTGAGATGAAAGCGAAACAAGTGTGAAACGGAAGGCATCGGTTCCGTATTTACTTATCATCTGAATTGGGTCAATCACATTACCCTTAGACTTGCTCATCTTCTGCCCTTCTGCATCCCTTATCAGTGCATGGATATAAACATCCTTAAATGGTATTTCCCCCATGAATTTCAAACCCATTATAATCATCCTTGCAACCCAGAAGAAGAGGATGTCAAAACCGGTCACCAGAACATCAGTAGGGTAAAAGGTCTTCAGTTCAGGTGTTTCATCTGGCCATCCAAGTGTAGAAAATGGCCAGAGAGATGAGGAAAACCAGGTGTCAAGGACATCCTCGTCTTGAATCAATTCTCTGGAACCACAGTAAGGGCATTCCTCTGGGATGTCAATTGCCACAACAATTCCATTCTGCATTCCGCATTCAGCATTCCGCATTTCTTTACAATACCATGCAGGTATTCTGTGTCCCCACCATATCTGTCGGGATATACACCAGTCCTTTATGTTCTTCATCCAATCAAAATATGTGTTTTCCCACTGAGCGGGGATGATGCGTATCTTGCCACTCTTGACTGCCTCTATAGCTGGTTCAGATAGTGGTTTCATACGAATAAACCACTGTTCTGAAATCAATGGCTCCACCACTGTCTTACATCTATAACAGTGTCCTACAGCATGGATATAGTCCTGGGATTTTACTAAATATCCTCCTGTTGTAAGATCGTCTATGACAGCATGACGACACTGATAGCGGTCAAGCCCTGCATATCTTCTGCCTGCTTCTGGAGTCATTCTACCATCATTCCCGATAACGGTGACCTGAGGAAGCCTGTGTCTCAATCCAATTTCAAAGTCATCTGGGTCATGTGCAGGGGTAACCTTTACGGCACCTGTTCCAAAATCAGGGTCAACAGCCCTCTCGGCTATCACAGGTATTTCTCTTCCGACAAGTGGTAGAGTTAGTATCTTTCCGATATATTTCTTATAGCGGTTGTCATCGGGATGAACTGCAACCGCTGTATCTCCAAGCATCGTCTCAGGTCTTGTTGTTGCTACTGTTATGGAACCTTTACCCTTTGTGGCTGGATACTTAATAAAATAGAGTTTTCCTTTAGTAGATTCATGCTCTACCTCTAAATCTGAAAGGGCTGTGCGACATCTTGGACACCAGTTTATAATGTAATTACCCTTATAAATAAGGCCCTCCCTGTAAAGCCTTACAAATACCTCTTTTACTGCCCTTGAGAGACCTTCATCCATTGTAAATCTCTCTCTCTCCCAGTCACATGAAGCACCGAGAGCCTTTAACTGATTGATAATCGTTCTACCCGAGTCTTCCTTCCACTTCCATATCCTCTCGATGAACCTATCTCTTCCCAGCGATTGACGATTTGTCCCTTCTTCTGAAAGCTGTCTTTCTACAACATTCTGCGTAGCAATACCTGCATGGTCAACACCGGGAAGCCAGAGCGTATTGTATCCAGACATTCTTTTCCACCTGATAAGTGTATCCTGAAGTATGGTATTAAGGGCATGTCCCATGTGAAGGGAACCTGTTATGTTTGGTGGAGGGATTACAATACAATAAGGAGGACGGGAACTATCTGTACTTGCATGAAAATAATTCCTCTCAAGCCAGAAATCATACCACTTTTTCTCTACATCTTTTGGATTATAAAATTTGCTGAGTTCTTTCACCTGCTACTCGCCAGCCCTCAGCCGTTCTATCTCTTTAGAAATGAGCATCTCTGCTGTATCTGGTAAAACCTCCCATAATACTTTGTCAATGGAGTCTTTGAGCAGTGGAAGCAGAGAGGTCTGAAGCATTTCTTTAATGGTTTTCTCTATAGTATCTTTCATGGTTTCATCTAAAATCTTCCTAACAGCATTCTCTAAAGCCTCTGTACCTTTTGTTTCCTCTATATCGTAGACGGCTGTTCCTGTTTTAGCCTTTAAATCCTGTTTGTAGCACCCGATGAATGATTCGATTTTGTTTATTAATTCTTCTGGTTCAAAAGGTTTAATAATATGTCCACTTGCATTGACTGCTGATACCCTTTCTGTGTCGAGTGGTTCAAATACCTCAGCAAGTAAAATGACAGGCACATCTTTTAATTCATGGTCTGACCTTACAATCTCACAAATCTTATAACCATCTATACCTTCCATAGAAACATCGCATAGTATGATATCTGGTTTTTCTGTCCTTATCAAACGGGCCCCTTCTTCGCTATTATCCACTGATATTACGGTAAATCTGTCTTCTCCTAAAATTTGTTTAACCACCCTGTGTATGGTAATACTGTCGTCTATGAGAAGAAGTTTTATCGTCATATCTACCAAAGTGCTGAAGGCTAAAGCACTGAAATCTTCAGCTCTAAAATGGTGGAGCTGAGGGGGATCGAACCCCTGACCTCATGAATGCCATTCATGCGCTCTCCCAACTGAGCTACAGCCCCATTTTAAAAAATCTTAGCACCTACCATCATTTTTTGTCAAGGGGATTACTACCCCTGCAAGTAATAAACGTCAGGGAGTCATGTAGTTTTTATATCTCTATTATTATCGGTAGTATCATCGGTTTTCGGTCCATCTTTTTTAAGATGTATTTCCTCAGGATATTTCTCACTGTAGCCTGAACTATAGACCAGTCTGACCTTATCTCCTGCCCCATCGGAAGCAGAGTATCATTTACCAGTTCCTTCACTTCGGCGAGTATCTCCTGTGATGCGTCTTCAAAGATGAATCCCCTTGAGACAATATCAGGGCCTGAGAGAACTTTACCTGTTAGCTTTTCTATACCTATGATGACAATAACCACACCATCGTGTGCAAGTCTCATACGATCCCTTATCACGACCTCACCAACATCACCGACACCCTTTCCATCAATGAATACCCTTCCAGCAGTTACCTTTCCTGCCCTCCATGCCCCACC
Source organism: Nitrospirota bacterium (assembly GCA_040756155.1). Classification (NCBI taxonomy): domain Bacteria; kingdom Pseudomonadati; phylum Nitrospirota; species Nitrospirota bacterium. Next base: position 48,220 of record JBFLZU010000048.1, read on the forward strand.
ATGAGAAAACTCAACCACACTACCATCTTCGAGTATGAAGATATTTTCCTTTGGAATCCCGACTTTCTCTGCAAGTCTTGCATGATAAACGAGGTGTCTGTATTCTCCATGCACAGGGATGAAATATCTTGGTCTTATCATATTCAGCATCAGCTTCAGCTCTTCTTTGCTTGCATGTCCTGAAACATGTATTTCAGAGACTTTCTCATAAATGACATTTGCACCTCTTTTAAAAAGGTGGTCTATGACCCTTGTTATAGACCTCTCGTTACCAGGGATCATCTTTGCTGATATTATAACTGTATCACCTTCTTTTATCTTTACAGATTTATATTCGTCAACCGCCATCCTTGAAAGCACAGACATAGGTTCTCCTTGACTTCCAGTTGTAATGATGACAACGCTGTCATCCGGGAGTTTCTTTATGTCATCCATTTTGAGCCATGTATCTGCTGGTATCTTTAAATAGCCAAGTTCGAGAGCAATCCTGGCATTATCCACCATGCTCTTACCACTCAGAACAACCTTTCTGCCAAACATGGTTGCGACATCTATAACCTGCTGGATGCGGTGTATATTGGAGGCAAAGGTCGCAACGATTATCCTTTTTTTTGCATTTACAAAGATATCTTCAAATGCCCTGCGGACTTCTTTTTCTGAAAAGGTATAGCCACCTTTCTCTGCATAGGTGCTGTCTGAAAGCATAACAAGTGTTCCTCTATTACCATACTCAGCAAATCTATGGAAATCCATTAGCTCTCCATCAACCGGTGTTGGATCGAGCTTGAAATCCCCTGTATGCACAACTAATCCTACTGGTGTTGTTATTCCAAGTCCTACACCATCAACAATACTGTGAGTAACCCGCACAAACTCTATGCTGAATACTCCTAACTGTATTACTTCTCTTGGTTTTACAGGTATAAGCTCTACCTTGCTATGAAGTCCGTACTCCTTAAGACGTTCTGTTGCGAGTCCAAGGGTTAAAGGTGTACCATATACTGGTACATTTAACTCGGAAAGAAGATGCGGAAGCGCACCTATATGATCTTCATGACCATGTGTAAGGACGATGCCCCGGAATTTTTCCCTGTTTTCTATTAAATAACTGAAATCAGGGATAACGATGTCTACACCGAGCATCTCTTCTTCTGGAAACATCAAGCCGACATCTATAAGAATTATATCATTGCCATACTCGATGACGGTGGAGTTAAGCCCTATTTCACCAACGCCCCCTAATGGAATGATAGAAAGTGGAGGGCAGGGAATGTGTTCGCTGTGCATTTTCAGCCTTTCAAAGAGGAACCGAGGTATATATCCAGAATTGCCTTTTCAACATAAAGACGATTTTCTGCCTGTTCAAAAACAACAGAGTTTGGACCATCGATCACTTCAGCGGTTATCTCCTTGCCTCTGTATGCCGGCAGACAGTGCATTACCATAACATCCTTCTTTGCTCTGTTGACAATCTGCTGATTAATCTGGTAATCTTTAAAGGTATCTATCCTCTGTTTTTTTTCAGATTCCTGCCCCATGCTCGTCCAGACATCTGTATAAAGGACATCCACATCTTCTACAGCCTCAACGGGGTCATTGAGCACCTCTATCCTGCATCCATTCTTTTTTGCATCGTTCATCGCCTTATCAACGATCTCTTTGTTAGGTTCATACCCTTTAGGACACGCCAGTACAATATCCATACCTACCTTGGAAGATCCTTCTATTAAAGAGTGTGCAACATTGTTTCCATCACCAAGATAGGCTAACCTTATACCCCTGAATCCACCTTTTTTTTCTTTTATGGTGAAGAGGTCTGAAAGTCCCTGACAGGGATGATGCATATCTGTAAGTCCATTTATTACAGGGATGGATGAACACTCTGCAAACTCTTCAAGTGTCTTCTGTGAAAATGTCCTCACAACCATACCATCGAGATACCTTGATAGTACCTTTGCGGTATCTGCTATACTTTCTCCTCTGCCAAGCTGTGTCTCTAAGGGTGTAAGGAATATTGCCTGTCCACCGAGTTGATACATCGCTACCTCGAATGAGACCCTTGTCCTTGTAGATGCCTTCTCAAAGAGCATGCCGAGACTTTTCCCTATAAGAGGGCAGGAGGTTTTACCCTGCTCCTTTTCCTTTTTATAACATAACCCCTTCTCGAGTATTTTTTCTATATCATCGGTGTTTACTTCACCGATGGTAAGCAGGTCTTTTCTCATACATAAATTCCCGCATGAAATACATCATCCAGCACATTAAGTACTATATCTATTTCCTTCTCCGTAACTATGAGAGGAGGCATGAACCTCAGGACATTTCCGTTTGTACAGTTTATCAACACACCCTTTCCCATACATGCATTAACAATCTTGCTACCCTCTGTGATGAGCTCCATTCCCAAAAGGAGTCCCCTTCCCCTGACATCTGTGATTATGTGATACTCCTGCTTTAATTCCATTAGTCCCTTCTTGAAGTATTCCCCCATCCTTCTACAGTTATCGAGGATAAACCCATCCTCTATTGTTACTTCGAGTGCGATAGATGCCCCGGCACATGCGAGTGGATTTCCTCCAAAAGTAGATGCATGCGAGCCCGGTGTAAAGACCTTTGCCATCTCTTTTCGAGCGAGCGTTGCACCTATAGCAAGACCATTGCCGAGTCCCTTGGCAAGGGTCATTATATCTGGTTCCATATCTTCCTGTTCGTAGGCAAAGAGGGCTCCTGTTCTGCCCATTCCTGTTTGGACCTCATCAAGTATAAGAAGTATGCCCTTTTCTCTACATATCTCCTTTAACTTCTTGAGATAGCCTTCAGATGGGACTTTAACGCCACTTTCACCCTGAATAGGCTCGACCATTATGGCACATACATCATCTGTAATTGCATCCTTGATCGCATCGATGTCGTTGTATGGAACATATTTAAAGCCTGGCAGAAGAGGTTCGAATCCCTTCTGGAATCTCTCCTGTCCTGTAGCAGAAAGGGTTGCAAGTGTCCTTCCGTGAAATGAACCATACATTGTTATTATCTCGAATCTTCCTTCACCGTAATGTTCCCTGGAGTATTTTCTTGCAAGTTTAATTGCTGCCTCGTTTGCCTCTGCACCGCTATTTGAGAAAAAGACCTGGTCTGCAAAGGAATTCTCTACGAGTAGTCTTGAGAGTCTTATCTGGGGTTCTGTGTAATAGAGGTTTGATACATGCAGGAGTCTCTGTGCCTGTTTCTGGATAGCGACCGCTACCTTTGGATGACAGTGACCGAGATTATCAACCGCAATTCCTCCCACAAAATCAAGATATTCCTTGCCATCGGAGTCATAGACCTTCATTCCCCTTCCCTTTATCAGCACAATGGGGAATCGGTTGTAGGTATTCATAATGTATTTCTTTGAATCATCAATCAATTTCTGGGTGTGCATTTCTTATTAACTTTAACATAAAGACACTAAAAAATCTACCCCCATTAAATAAAAAACCCCTTACCTCTCAGGTAAAGGGCTTTGTTTATGAGGATTTTATTTCTACTATGCCACTGCGTAAACGCTGACCTGCGTCTTGTCTCTGCTTTTATACTCAAACCTTACTATACCGTCTATCCTCGCATACAGCGTATCATCACTACCCTTACCAACATTTACACCAGGATGGAATTTAGTCCCCCTCTGTCTTACAAGTATGCAACCTGACTTGACGGC
>JBFLZU010000048.1:52019-65777 GCA_040756155.1 Nitrospirota bacterium
TCTGACACCATAAGCACAGATGGTAGTTCTATCGTCTCTCCGACCTTTGCTGGAATCTTTTCTGTCTTCAGGGTATCTCCAGTCGCTACCTTATACTGTTTACCACCAGTCTCAATTATAGCAAACATTCATAACCTCCGATAAAAGATAATTTTTTGTAACATTTTGCCCTCGATTTTGTCAAGAAAATTTAGAGAGACCTTAAAATTTTACTTGACAAACCTCAAAAAATCTGATATTAATATGCTCAAATTTTATGATAGGGGTTATTGATGGCTACGGCGACTAAGAAAGATTATTATGAGGTGCTTGGTGTTTCCCGGGGTACCGATGACAAAGAGATAAAAAAGGCTTTTCGCAGGCTTGCAAGGAAATATCATCCTGATCTAAATCCTAGCGATAAGACTGCTGAGCAGAGGTTTAAAGAGGTCAATGAGGCATACGAGGTACTCAGTGACCCTAAGAAAAGGTCTGAATACGATAAATTCGGTCATGCAGCATTCGAGGCAGGATTTGGGACAGATGCGGGTACGGGATTTGAAGGATTCGGGTTTGATTTTACGGGCAGAGGCTTTGAAGATATTCTTGGAGACATCTTCGGTGATAGATTCAGGACAGCACGGGAACCTTTCAGAGGAGAAGATGTTGAGTACTCTGTAGAGATAAGTTTAGAGGAAGCTGTAAATGGAACCACGCGACGGGTTCCGGTAGAAAAGGTAGAAACATGCAGGTCATGTAATGGCTCTGGCAGCGAGAGAGGAACATCTGTACAGAGCTGTCCTGACTGTAAAGGAACAGGGGATATAAAGGTAAGCAGGGGATTTTTACGATTATCACAGACCTGTCCAAGATGCAGGGGAAGTGGAAAACTTAACCTCAATCTCTGTAAGACATGTGAAGGCTCTGGCAGGACTGTGAGATCAGATACAATATCGGTAAAGATACCACCAGGCGTAGAAGATGGTTCAAGGGTCAGGGTCGCAGGTATGGGAAGAGCCGGGGGGCATGGTGGTCCAGCCGGAGACCTGTATATAGAAACAAAGATAAGACCTCATCCAATCTTTGAACGGAGAGGTAATGACCTCCATGTAGAGATACCGATAACAATGAGTGAGGCTGTGCTTGGAGGAAAGATAGAGGTTCCTACAATAAGTGGTGTTGCCTCTATGACAATACCTCCAGGGACATCAAGCGGTCAGAAGTTCAGACTCAAGGGCAAAGGGGTTCCTTATATGAAGGGTGGTGGCATGGGGGATCAGTATGTCGTCATAAAGATTGTTTCACCTAAGAATATAGATGAACGGACAAGGGAGATTTTCAGAGAGTTTTCGAGGATTCACACCGAGAATCCGAGGGTGGGAATGAAATATTCATGAGCCGTTGACTCACAAAAACATGAAAATTAAGTCCTCTCCTCTTAGGGGAGAGGGTGGTGAGGGGGTCAGATAAAATAGGTTAGAAGACTTATGGTTAAAAGAGGTAAGGCATTATACATGATAAGGACTGTTGCAGAGATGCTCGACATTCATCCTCAGACCCTGCGGCTTTATGAAAGAGAAGGACTCGTAAAGCCATCGAGGAGCGTAGGGAACACCCGTCTTTATTCGGATGAGGATGTCGAACGCATAGAGTTCATCCTCCACCTTACGCGAGACCTCGGAATAAACCTTGCTGGTGTTGATATGATACTCAGAATGCGCGATATGATGGATAAGATGCAAAAAGAGATGGAAGAGAATATGAACTTTATGCTCTCTGAGATGGCAAAGAGATTTACAGCGAATAAGGATAAAGATGAAGAGAAAAAAGAGAAAAAGGTTATAAATGTTGTTATTGAAGACTGAAAATGCACAGCGAGCGTTAGCGAGCGAATATGAAAAAAGAGAAATTCCTTACATTTCGAAGGTTCCCTGTGGCTCGCTACAGGGAGCTTCAACGGAGGAAATGAGATGAGATTTGATAAATTCACAATAAAAAGCCAGGAGGCAATACAGGACGCTCAGCGTTTAGCAGAACAAAAAGGACACCAACAGGTAGATGTTGAACACCTTCTTTCTGCCCTTCTTGACCAGAAGGATGGGGTTATACAATCTTTGATTACAAGACTTGGTTCACGCCCTGAGTCTTTAGGAAGTAATATCGAAGAGGAACTTGAAAAACTACCAAAGGTGAGCGGTCCTGGTGCACTCGGACAGATATATATAACGCCGAGATTAAAGGATGTCTTTGAGAAGGCATTAACCGAGGCTGAAAGACTTAAAGATGAATATGTAAGCACAGAGCATCTCCTCATAGCAATTGCCGATGGAGATGGGGCAGCAGGAAGGATACTCAAGGATGCAGGGGTTACCAGAGAACGGATACTCTCCTCTTTAGTAAATATCAGAGGTACACAGAGGGTAACAGACCCAAATCCTGAAGACAAATACGAGGCACTCGCCCGATACAGCCGTGACCTTACTGGTTTAGCAAGAAAAGGAAAACTCGACCCTGTTATAGGAAGGGATGAGGAGATAAGGAGGGTGATCCAGGTTCTCTCAAGGAGGACAAAGAACAATCCTGTGCTGATAGGCGAGCCTGGTGTAGGAAAGACTGCCATCGCAGAGGGATTAGCCCAGAGGATTGTTGCTGGTGATGTCCCAGAGGGATTAAAAAACAAAAGGGTTATAGCCCTCGATATGGGTGCATTGGTTGCTGGGACAAAATACCGCGGTGAATTTGAAGAAAGGCTCAAGGCAGTTCTGAGAGAGATACAGGAGGCAGAAGGGCAGATTATCCTCTTTATAGATGAACTTCATACCTTGGTTGGTGCTGGAGCAGCAGAAGGCGCAATAGATGCATCGAACATGCTTAAACCGGCACTTGCGAGGGGAGAGTTAAGGTGTATTGGTGCAACTACGCTTAATGAGTTTAGAAAACATATAGAGAAGGACCCCGCTCTTGAGAGGAGGTTTCAGCCTGTCTTAATCGGGGAGCCGAATGTTGAAGACACCATATCTATTCTCAGAGGTTTAAAGGAGCGATACGAGATACATCACGGTGTAAGGATTAAGGATTCAGCCCTTGTTGCAGCATCTGTTCTCTCTAACAGATATATATCTGACAGGTTCTTGCCTGATAAGGCGATAGACCTTATAGATGAATCTGCATCAAGGTTAAGAATGGAGATAGACAGCATGCCTGCAGAACTCGATGAACTACATAGAAGATTAAGACAGCTCGAGATAGAAAGGCAGCATGTTTCAAAAGAGAATGATACAGCATCAAAGGAGAGGCTCGCAAAGATAGAAAAGGAGATCGCCGATTTAACCATAGAGAACGAACAGCTTTCATCACAGTGGCATCTTGAGAAGGACGCTATAGGCAAGATTCGTAAGTTAAAAGAAGAGATAGAACAAACCAGAATCGAGGCAGAGCAGGCAGAAAGGGAAGGAGACCTTGGGAAGGCAGCAGAATTAAAATACGGAAAGTTACTTGAACTTCAGAAGGACCTTGATTCTGAAAATAAAAACCTCAGTGATATTCAAACGCAGAAGAAGATGTTGAAAGAGGAAGTAGATGAGGAGGATGTAGCTGAGGTAGTATCGAAATGGACAGGGATTCCTGTATCTAAGATGCTTGAAGGTGAAATCCAGAAATTGGTACATATGGAAGAAAGGCTTAAACTACGGGTCGTAGGACAGGATGAGGCTATTGTTGCGGTATCCAATGCAGTAAGAAGGGCAAGGGCAGGCATACAGGATCCGAATCGTCCAATAGGCTCGTTCATATTCCTCGGACCAACAGGTGTCGGAAAGACAGAACTTGCGAGGGCACTTGCAGAGTTTCTCTTTGATGATGAAAACGCAATGGTAAGGATTGACATGTCTGAATACATGGAGAGACATGCGGTTGCAAGACTCATAGGTGCACCACCTGGCTATGTAGGATATGAAGAGGGGGGGCAGCTGACAGAGGCTATAAGACGGAGACCTTATTCGGTGATACTCTTCGATGAGGTAGAGAAAGCACACCCTGAGGTCTTCAATCTACTCTTACAATTACTCGATGACGGAAGGCTTACAGACGGACATGGAAGGACTGTGGATTTTAAGAACACTGTGGTCATAATGACATCGAACATCGGGAGCCAGTATATACAGGACCTGAGACGAAAGGACGAAGAAGAAATGAGACGTAGGGTGATGGATGCCCTGAGAAAGGACTTCAGACCAGAGTTCCTGAACCGTGTGGATGAGATAATCATCTTCCATGCACTGGATACCGAACAACTCAAGCAGATTGTAGAGATACAGATCGGGAGGCTTAAGAGATATCTTGCAGATAGAAGGATAGATATAATTCTTACTGATGCGGCAAAGGAACATATCGCAAGGGCTGGCTATGACCCTGTATATGGTGCAAGACCACTAAAACGTGCAATACAGAGGGAAATACTTAATCCCCTCGCTACGAAGATACTCGAAGGTGAATTCGTAGAAGGGGACACAGTTGAAGTTGATATGCATAGAGAAGGACTGATATTTACCCCGCACCACGGGTTTACAAAATTATCAGTCGCATCAGAAATTCCTCAGGAAGCGGTGAAATGAAGGATACCCCAAAATTGGAAAATTTTGGGAATTTTGAAAGGAGGTTGACTGACAATGACACTTATCAAATGGTCACCGCATAGAGATATCGATGCCCTTAGGAGGGACATCGAGAAGACATTTGAAGACTTCTTTGGAGAGGATTTTGCAATCGGGCCCCTGGCGTCCATTCTGGCGCAGGAGAAGAGGACTTGAACCCTCTGTAATCCTCCCCAATATTGACATGTATGACAAAAAGGATGAGATAGTGGTAAAGGTGGAACTCCCTGGCATAGAGAAAGACCAGGTAGATATTACCCTATCTGAGGATACCCTCACAATAAAAGGTGAGGCAAAAAAGGAGGAAGAAGTAAAGGATGAAGACTACTATAGATGTGAGCGTTGCTATGGTAGTTTCTCAAGGACGATAAACCTCCCTGCAAGGGTTCAGGGAGATAAGTCAAAGGCAACCTTTAAGAATGGAATCCTTGAGATTTGTCTTCCGAAGGCAGAGGAGGCGAAGCCCAAGGAGATAAAGGTTGAGGTTAAATGAAAAGGTGTGTGATACTGCTTCCTGAGGGTTGAGGGGCAGGCACCAAAGGTGCCTGCCCCTCTTGTTTTTATGCACTCTTTTTACTTTTCACTTCGACATACAGAGTCAGCATTCTGCCCTTAGGTAGTGGAGTGTTTTTGTTTCTGATAGCATTAGTAACCATTATGACCTTTGGTTTAATTCCATAGTATCTACTAATGCCTTCAGCTGTATCACCTTTCTTGACACGGTATTTTATCATCGCCAATCTCTTTTCAGGATATATCTTTAATCTCTGTCCCGCAACAATCTTCGCCTTTTTTAATCCATTCCATTTCATTATATTCCTGATCTCCACATCAAATATATCGGCAATCAAAGAGAGATTATTACCCTTCACAACCTTATAAATAATCGGTTTACTTCTAATTTTTGCATGATATTGTTCAATTTCCTTTGCTTCTACCTCAAGAGTCTCATCCTTTTTTGTACCGACTCCTATCTTTTTTTCTTCGATGGATTTTTTGGCTAATAATGGAGAGTGGGTCAATTCACCTTCATCCTCTATCTGGGGTTCTTTCGCAGGGAAGAAGCCAAACACCTCAGGATTGTTTCCTATTATAGCGGCAGCTATTATACGAGGTGGAAATTCCCTTGTCTCAGGCTTGAGACAATCCCTTATATGCCATAAATCCCTGTCATCGAATGGGTTTTCAAGTTGTCTCAGACAGGATTGTATCTTTCCTTCTCCACTGTTGTATGCTGCCATTGCAAGAAGGAATGACTTTGAACCGAATATCGCTATAAGATCAAGAAAATATGACCTTGCAGCATAGGTTGCCTTTATCGGATCCTTCCGTTCATCTATCCTCGAATCCACACGCAGATTATACTGCCTTGCTGTCTTTGGCATGAGCTGCCAGAGCCCTACTGCACCAACAGGGCTGCGTGCATTTATCCTGAAACCTGATTCAACAAAGGCAATGTATGCCATATCCTCAGGTATTCTCCTCTCCCCGAGTATCTCTTTCACAGCATCCATATATTTCTTTGAACGCTGAAGTGAATTGAGAAAAAACTTTCTTGTGGTCGGCTCTGTCTTATATATCTGGACAAACCGTTTTATCTCATCGAAAAAAACAGGAGGAACTTCATCTACATTCTCTCTAAATTCTGCCATAATCCTTTTTAACTCTCTCTTTATTACCTCATCTTCTTCAATCGTAAACCTCTTGGGTAACTCCGCAGATTCGATTGATTGAGGGCTATCTATGGATTGGGTCTGTTCGGGAGATGAAACTTTAGTTCCTTCTGACGATATACTCTTAGGAGGATAATTCTCCCAAGCATAAGATAAAGGAGGATTCGAGGAGAGAATAATAGTGATAGCAATCAATATCCCGATAAAGAATTTACCTGTGGACATTTCCTCCTTCATTTCGTTCAGATAATACAACAGAATCTTTACGGTGTAAAGAGGTAATCGAAAACATAGTTCAATTAGAAAATCGTTGACATAACTAAAAATATTGATGTATATTATAAATACCCTGGGGGAGGCATGTAACCTGAGAATCCCACCCTCATCGAGGGCGGGATAACCCCGTGAACCTGATCTGGGTAATGCCAGCGGAGGGAAGGGAATACTATAAAGGTTTTGAGACCGTATCTCCGAAGGGGGATACGGTTTTTTATTGTTTTAGGATTTAAGGAATTCCATAATTTTGCAATTTGCAATTTGAATTTTGATTTTATAACACAGGAGGATAATTTGTATGACAGAGAAAAAGATATTCAGCGATGTAAGTGAGAAAGATGTAACAAGGGCAATAGTTGAGGGATTTTCAAAGGCCTTCAGTGATTATGTTGAGAGCGATGTGATTATCATCGGGGGAGGTCCAAGTGGTCTTATGGCGGGCAGGGAACTTTCAGCCAAGGGGATAAAGACCCTTATAATCGAGAGGAACAACTACCTTGGAGGGGGGTTCTGGATAGGTGGTTACCTCATGAATAAGGTAACTGTAAGGGCACCAGGGCAGGAGGTACTCGACGAACTGAAGATACCATATGAAGAAGTGAGAGCAGGACTTTATATGGCAGATGGTCCCCATGCCTGCTCAAAACTCATCGCTGCCGCCTGCGATGCGGGTGTGAAGATTATCAATATGACAACGTTCGATGACATTGTTATCAGGGAAGGTAACAGGGTTGCTGGAGTGGTCATTAACTGGACACCTGTTTCTGCACTTCCGAGAGAGATAACCTGCGTTGACCCTGTGGCATTAGAGTCAAAGATGGTTGTGGATGCAACTGGGCATGATGCATGTGTTGTTTCGAAACTTGAAGAGCGTGGACTTATAAAGACAAAGGGTTTTGGTGCCATGTGGGTAGAGCGATCAGAAGACCTTGTAGTCGAATATACTGGAGAAGCACACCCGGGGCTTGTAGTAATGGGTATGGCGGTATCAACACTTTACGGGCTACCGAGAATGGGACCTACCTTTGGTGCGATGCTCCTTTCAGGTAAAAGAGGAGCAGAGGTGATAATAGAAAAACTAAAATGAGGATGCCGTTGTTTATTCATATCTATGGTAAGGAAACGATTGAAAATCCTGATCTCAGTCTGCTTTCTGAATTTCTTTTAAGGTTGATGCCCAATGTTAGTGTCGACCTAAGAGAAGACTTTTTTGTATATATGCTGAAGGGGAAGGATAAGAAGGAATTAGATACCCTTGCAAAGAGACTTGCAGAGATAAGGGTCTTGAGTCCTTTAAACAGAGAACTGAATGCTGAGCCCCTTTATGGTGAGATAGAGTATGAGAAAAGAAAGCTGCTCAATCCTGCAACAACGAGTATAGGGGTATTTTATGATGGCTTTGAGTTTCGTGATACGATGGTAGCATTTATAAAAATAAATGAAAGAAACCTCAGACACCTTCACATTGTCTTTACAAATCAACTCATTGCTACATGGGAAGAAGAAGACAGAAGATACCACGCACGGGCATCAGTATTCGGCTTTCCTTCTATCATCTCTACATCAGGTATTGTTGAGGCACCTGCAAAGAATAGGGAATATTACCTGACAAATCAGATACTCGGGAGAGACGGTTTAATGCTCCATGACATCAAGAAAGCAATAGAGGATAGATACATAGATTATAATGATAGCAGGATGACCGAGATTGCAAAGGGTTATGTAGCACAGGCTCTATCCTCGCATCTTACAGGGTATCCATTCTGCGATGATAGGGGGTGCAGACTCTTCAATGCCCACTGGCAGGAAGAGCTTATCTATTCGCAGATAGAAAGCCCCTATGAGTTTTGTAATTATCATGAAAGGATGATAAACAGTATGCAGAATCCAGAAAATAGCCGAGGTATTCCTGGCTAAAGAAATTCAAAATTAAAAATTTAAAAATCAAAATCGTGGAATTCCTTAATTTTGAATTTTGATTTTTGCATTTTGCATTTTTAGACATTTTAAAAGGTATGACTACACAGATTCAAAAGGCAAAAGAAGGGGTTATAACCCCCGAAATGGAGTCTGTCGCTTCTGCTGAAGGACTATCTCCTGAATATATAAGAGAAGGTGTTGCAAGAGGTGAGATTGTAGTCGTAAAGAATGCACGCAGGTCAGGAATAGCCCCACTCGGTATTGGCAGAGGGCTAAGGACAAAGATTAACGCAAACATCGGCACCTCCAGAGACTATTGCAATATTGATGAAGAGAGGGAGAAACTCAGGATACTTGCCTCTCTCGGCTCAGATGCGGTGATGGACCTTTCAACAGGAGGTCCTATGAAAGAAATACGAAGAATAATCATAGAGAACTCCCCAATTGTTGTTGGAACGGTGCCCATCTATCAGGCAGCGGTCGAGGCAGCAGAAACGAAAGGTTCTGTTGTCAGGATGGATGTCAATGACATCTTCAGGGTTATAGAAGAACACGCCTCAGATGGTATTGACTTCATTACCGTTCACTGCGGGCTGACCAAAGCAGGTATCCAGAGGTTAAAAAACGAGGGTAGACTGCTTGATATAGTGAGCAGAGGAGGGGCATTTCTTCTTGAATGGATGTTATATAACAAGAAGGAAAATCCACTCTATGAAGAGTTTGACAGGCTCCTTGATATAGCGTTGAGATACGACCTTACTCTTAGTCTCGGCGATGGACTCAGACCAGGTTGCCTTGCAGATGCCACAGATAGGGCACAGATACAGGAGTTATTAACCATCGGTGAACTTACAGAGAGGGCATGGAATGCAGGGGTGCAGGTGATTATTGAAGGTCCAGGGCATGTCCCGATAAATCAGATTGAGACGAATGTAAGACTTGAAAAGGAGATATGTAAAGGTGCACCATTCTATGTTCTTGGTCCTCTTGTTACGGATATAGCACCAGGGTATGACCATATAACAGCGGCGATAGGTGGTGCTATTGCAGGTGCAGCAGGGGCGGACTTCCTCTGTTATGTTACACCATCAGAACATCTGAGACTGCCTACAATCGATGATGTAAGAGAAGGCGTGATAGCCTCTAAGATTGCAGCACACGCAGCAGATATTGCAAAAGGGATAAAGGGTGCTGTTGACAGGGATGTACAGATGTCAATGGCGAGAAAGTCCCTAAATTGGGAAAGACAGATAGCCCTCTCACTTGACCCTGAGAAGGCAAGACGGTTAAGAGAAGAGAGCACGCCGAGTATTTCAGAAGTCTGCACTATGTGCGGTGAGTTCTGTGCCATAAAGACAGTAAGGGAATATTTAAAAAGTAAATGAGGATATTTAAGGCATTAAGCATTGCAGGTCTTGACCCATCAGGTGGCGCAGGGGTCATTGCAGATATCCGTACATTCACAACACTCAGGGTATACGGGATGGGTGTTATAACTGCAATAACACTCCAAAATACCAAAAGTGTAGATAATATATCTTCAGTCCAGGCAGATGTTGTCTCCAGCCAGATTAAAATCCTCTTTTCTGATACTGTGCCTGATGCTATAAAGACTGGGATGTTATATGAGGCTGAGGTTATCGAGGCAGTTTCTGAAATCCTCATTGAATTCGGGGGTAAAAATATCGTGGTTGATCCTGTAATGGTATCCTCAACAGGGGTGAAGCTGCTAAAAGAGGATGCTGTAGATGTCCTTAAGGGAAGACTTCTTCCGCTTGCACTTGTAGTTACCCCAAATCTCCATGAGGCATCAATTCTCTCAGGTATTGCGGTCGAAGGCATCGGGGATATGAAGAAGGCAGCCGAGATGATAAAGGACATGGGTCCAACTTTTGTGATAGTAAAGGGTGGACACCTCCAGGGAAAGCCTGTTGATTTGATATACGACGGTATGAGTTTCGGTATGTTTGGTGGAGAAAGGGTAGAGGATAAAAAACCCCATGGCGCAGGTTGTGTCTTTTCTGCTGCGATAACCGCATATTTAGCCCGAGGACTCACCTTGAGAGATGCCGCTGGCAGGGCAAAGGAGTTTATAATAGAAAGGATAAAGGGCTCTGGTCAGATAGGCAGTGGGATGGATGTTATTGTGTAATCTCAGTCCCGATTCCCTCTGTTGTAAATATCTCAAGGAGGAGGGCGTGGGGAATCCTTCCGTCTATGATATGGGTTTTTGAAACGCCTCCATCAATGGCAGTGAGGCACGCCTGAACCTTCGGGAGCATTCCACCAGAGATTATACCTTCTGCACTAAAATTCTCTACGGACTTCCTTTCGAGTGTAGAGATAAGCCTCTGATCTTTATCCATTATGCCACTTACATCGGTAAGTAGCACAAGTTTTTCTGCCCTGAGTGCTGCTGCAACTGAACCTGCCACAAGGTCTGCATTTATGTTATAAGTGACCCCATCTCCACCCACACCAACTGGTGCAATGACAGGTATAAAGCGTTTCTCCTCAAGAGCACTTAGTATATCGGTATTTATTTCTACTACCTCTCCAATTAAGCCTATATCTATTATCTCTGGTTCTCCTGTTTCCTCAAATGGGGGGACCCCCAAAAATCTTTCGATTTTTTTGGGGCTCATGGGCTGGGTTATAATTTTCTTCTGCGCCTTTATTAATCCACCATCCTTACCTGTAAGTCCTACTGCCTTACCCCCATGATGATTTATAAGCGATACAATTTCCTTATTTACCTTTCCTCCAAGAACCATCTCTACGATGTCCATTGTCTCTTTATCTGTAATCCTCTGACCATAAATAAACTCAGGCTGTTTGCCCATTCTTAGCATGATTTCACTTATCTGGGGGCCACCTCCATGGACTATTATGGGGTGTATGCCGATATAATTTAACAGTATAACATCGAGGGCGAATGACTCCTTGAGAGATTTATCCACCATCGCACTTCCGCCATACTTTATAACAAATGTCTTACCGTAGAATTTCTGGATGTATGGCAGTGCCTCAACCAGTATTTTTGCCTTTTCTAATTCTCCACCCTTCACAGTATATACCTTGTTAAATCCGTATCCTTTGCAATATCACTCAACTTTTCCTTTACATAGGCAGCATCCATCACGATCTCTTTTATCTCTCCCTCAGGTGCAGAGAAGGAGATATCCTCAAGGAGTTTTTCCATTACGGTATGGAGTCTCCTCGCTCCTATATTCTCTGTCCGTTCATTCACCGATGCAGCTATGGATGCTATCTCCTCTATGGCATCTTCTGTAAATTCTACCTTCACACCCTCTGTTTCGAGGAGTGCAATGTATTGTTTTATCAATGCATTCTGTGGTTCCTTAAGTATCTTTATGAAGTCCTCTCTGCTTAAGGAATCAAGTTCTACCCTTATGGGGAATCGACCCTGCAATTCCGGTATAAGATCAGAGGGCTTTGAGACATGGAATGCACCTGCAGCTATGAAGAGCATGTGGTCAGTTCTTACGGTGCCATACTTCGTTGTAACAGTGGAGCCCTCAATTATCGGGAGGAGGTCTCTCTGTACCCCTTCTCTTGAGACATCAGGACCATAGGTCTCTCTGCCTGCAATCTTATCTATCTCATCGAGGAATATAATCCCTGAATTTTCAGTCCTTTCAATCGCCTCCGTTGTTACAGTGTCAATATCTATGAGTTTGTTTGCCTCTTCCTGTGCAAGGAGTCTCAGCGCTTGAGGGATATTAACCTTTTTCTTTTTTACCTTTTCAGGGAACATCCCACCGAGCATCTCCTTAAGGTTAATCTCAAGTTCTTCAAGTCCTACATTTGATATTACGCCAAATGGCATCACCTTCTCCCTTATCTCTATATCTACGTATCTCTCGTTAAATTTCCCTTCTCTTAGTTGCAATCTTAACTTTTCCCTTGTATTTTTATACTGTTCTTGCTCATCTATGGAGATGTTATTGTCTTCTAATCGTGTTCCGATAGCACTCTGTTTCCTTTTCAATGGTGGAAGTAACATATCCAGCAGTCTTTCTTCAGCAAGCATCTGTGCCCTCTCTTGTATCCTTTCCATATGCTCCTGCTTTACCATGTTTACAGCCAAATCAGTAAGATCCCTTATCATGGATTCTACATCTCTGCCTACATATCCTACCTCTGTGAACTTAGATGCCTCTACCTTGAGAAACGGTGCCTGTGCAAGTCGTGAGAGCCTCCTCGCTATCTCTGTTTTGCCTACACCTGTTGGCCCTATCATTATTATGTTCTTTGGTATTACTTCGTCTTTCAACTCGGATGAAAGCCTCTGCCTTCTCCACCTTGTCCTGAGTGCAAGGGCAACCGAACGCTTAGCCTTATCCTGTCCGATGATATACTTATCGAGCTCGCAAACTATCTCTTTTGGTGTAAAGGGAAATCCCAAAAAATCTTTCGATTTTTGGGAAGTCTCGGTGGCGTCCCTCTGTTTCTGCACATCCTTTTCTGTCCTTTTCATTTTAATTCCTCGACCATAATCTGCTCATTTGTGTATATGCATATCTTTGAGGTTATTCTCATCGCTTCCTCGACAATCCCTCTGACATCAAGATCTGAGTGGGCGAGCATCGCCATAGATGCCGCCTGTGCATAAGGACCTCCTGAACCTATTGCCGCTATCCCATTTTCTGGTTCAATGACTTCTCCTGCGCCAGAGATAATAAATGTGTGCTCCGTGTCTGAAACCACAAGCAATGCCTCGAGCCTTCTCAGTATCCTGTCTGTTCTCCAATCCTTAGCAAGTTCAACAGCAGCACGGGTTATATTACCATGATATGCTTCGAGTTTTGATTCAAATTTCTCAAAGAGTGTAAGGGCATCGGCTGTTGCACCTGCGAATCCCACAAGAACCCTATCATTATACACCCTGCGTATCTTTTTTGCGTTATGCTTTACAACAGTATTGCCAAGGGTAACCTGGCCGTCACCTGCAATAGCCGCCCTCCCATCTTTTCTTATACAGAGTATTGTTGTCCCTTTAAACATGTTTAATTCCTTTCTTCGTATTTTTTCTATTATAATGCGATATAACTACAGAGGTCAAGGCAGAACTCCATCGCCCCATTGTGGATGATAATAACCTTGTTGAGTTCGGTCAACCCCTTTTCAGGAAGGTCAAAGAATTTCTTGATGTCTATGACCGAGAAGATTTGCCCCCGCACATTGATAATGCCGAGGACAAAGGGTGGTGTGCACTGTCAAAACAAAAATAGAAC
>JBFLZU010000049.1 GCA_040756155.1 Nitrospirota bacterium
CTCCATACCCTGGGGAGATTCCGCGTCCCTTCAAAACAATTTTTGATACATTTTTCTCCATTTGCTTCTTATATTCCTTTGGCTTCTGCCATAAAGGTGATTTCTTCTTTAATTAGAGCCAGCACTGCTAACAACATTAACTCCTTTATGCAAGTTATATGCCAGAATTAACAACATTGGTAACTATTTGATATAATTCTTTTTTCCGATACGATGACCTAATATTTTAAAAAAATATTACATTCATGAAATATCAAATATTTCATTTTTGATAGATATTTAAATTTCTTGAAAATTCGCAGTTTAGTTGTTGTTAATTCCATGAGAAAAATGACCCCCTTCACGTAAAATTTCCCTTCAACTAATTGGACGAAGGGGAAAGTAGAGAAGCCTTTTCGGTATCTCGAAAAACACTTCATCAGAGGCAATAGTTCAAGGATTTTAATGACTTCATAGAGAGACTCAAGGGATTTCGAGATGTAAGAGCTTGCCCACATGGTCCTCCACAACCAGTGGTTTTTCCTCCTTCGGTTAAGAATGTTTTGAGTTACTTATCTTAACCGGAAGACCATGACTCTTAACATTTAAGGGTCTAAAACTAACGCTTTTCTCGACTAGGCCAACAAACGCAATTTTCTCCATAAGGAAATTTCACTGATACCCAGCTTCTCCGCTGTTTCCTTTTTATTGAAATTTGATCTTTTCAATGTCTCATTTATAATCTTTTTTTCATATTCCTCTATTTGTTCCTTCAGTGTTTTAGACTGGATATCCTGTGGCAGTTTCCCAGGCATATTACGCATTTCTTTTGCATCTATTTCTCCAAGGAGTCTAAGAAGTAAGTTGTCATCATACACTGAATCCCCGAGGAGGATTATATATCTTTTAATGAGAGAATCAAGTTGACGTACGTTTCCAACCCATTTGCATTCCTTCATTCTTTCAATCATGCCGTCCGATATTCTTTTTTTGTTGTCGCTATGTTTATGAAGAATTCCCTCAATGATGCAAGGAATGTCTTCCTGTCTTTCCCGTAGAGGTGGAATATCTAACTTTAAGATTGCCAGGCGGAAATAGAGATCCATCCTGAATCTTTCCAGTTCCACTTCTTTCCACAGGTTCTTGTAAGTGGAACTGATAATTCGTACATCAACAGGCACCATCTTAACACCGCCAACACGCATTACTTCTTTTTCCTCAAGAACCCTCAATAGTCTCACCTGCAGGTTCGGAGAAATGTCAGCTATTTCATCAAGAAAGATTGTCCCCTCGTTGGCCAATTCGAATAGGCCGATCTTGCCACCCCTTTTCGCTCCTGTGAATGCACCTTCCTCGTATCCAAAGAGTTCACTTTCTAACAATGATTCTGGAAGGGCGGAGCAGTTAACTGCCACAAAGGGTTTCTTTTTTCTGCGGCTTAGATTGTGTATGCTATGTGCAAAAATCTCTTTTCCTGTCCCCGTTTCTCCCTGGATCAATACTGTTTCATCAGTTTCAGCATATTTCTTTGCTTCATATATAACCTGCTTCATTATTGTGCTTTCGCCCTTGATGTAGTCTATCGTATATTTAGCTACAAATCCTTTAACATAGAGTTTTTCTCTCAACTTCCTATCAGTTTTCTGAATGCTTGAAGCCTCTTTAAATGTTAAAACAACACCTTGAATCTCATCGCCAACTTTGAAGGGGAGTGAGTTTATTACAACATCTACATCCCCTATATGACAGATCTGGTCCATTTCTGGTTTTCCTGTCCTTAAAACATTGAGCACGCTTTTAAGTCTTGAAGCACATTGGGATGACAATGTCTCGGAACAAAGTTCTGGTAGACATTTCCCAACCTCCTTTTTCAATTCTATGCCCAAGATATCCTCAGCTGCCTGGTTGAACGTTTTAATGATACCATTATTGTCAACAACTATAACCCCTTCTTTAATCGTTTTGAGAATCGCCACAAGTTGCTCTGCATTTTCTCTCTCTTTTCTTCGTGCGGAAGCAATCGCCCTCGCTTCTCGAAAGGCCTGCAAAATGCCCTCTTTTTGGGGAAGGATAATAATACCCTTTCCTCCTAACTCAGAAATTATTTCCCTGCTAATTCCTCCACCAACAATGCATTTAATTCCCATATCTACTGCTTTAGAGATATTGTTTCTTAATTCTTCTGTCGTAGAGTAAATTACCTGGTGTATTCCTATAGAAAGTAAATTCTCGAAAATCTCAATTCCACCGGTCAGTTTGCCAAAGCTTTCCAATCCGATATAAGAACCGTATTCCATAGCTTTAATAAGTGCCTGGAGTATATCCTGATGTGTTCTCTGTATCTTGACAATAGGCTGACCAATATTTTGAATCAAAAAATCACCAGTTACCTCGGATGTAAGAATCACTTCAATACTTTCATCGAGAAGTCTTCTGGCAAGAGGAACTGTATCCTCGATCTTCGCAAATCTCAGCATTTTAACCGTTAAGTCTTCAGTCTCCGGATTTGAATAACGTTCAACAATATCGGCAAATTCCATCGAATTACAGATGAGGGCAATTTTGTATTTTCGGTTATATTGAAGTTTAATATCTTCATCCATGTTGAATTATAACCAGTGCGGAGCTAAGCTCATATTTTTCCATTTCAATTCATTTATAAAATAACAAAAAACCATTATAATGATAGTATATTATAGCATTAAAATCAAATTCACAATTTTCATAAATATTATAACTTCTCGTTATGCATGTCTATATTACTTGACACTATTTTCCTTAAGAAATTACAATCTTAATAACGATGAAAACCATAAGAATCGGACATCTCCCAACCATTTATCATACCTCTATTATCCTGATGGGAACTGACTGGATAAATAAAAATATAGGTATTTCTGTCAACTGGCAGCTTTTCGGTACAGGACTACCGGTTATACAGGCTTTTGAAAAAGGTGAGATTGATCTCGCCTATATGGGATTACCTCCTGTAATAATCGGTATTGACAGAGGACTACACATAAAATGCATTGCAGGGGGACATGTAGAAGGAAGCGTTTTTGTTGCAGACAAAGATTTCAGAAGATTAAATCAAAATACTGATGTAAACGAGGTGCTAATACAGTTTAAGGGCAAAACCATAGGCACGACACAGAAGGGTTCAATGCATGATGTAATTATCAGATATTATATCGAGAAGGTAGGTCTTGAAGATTCTGTCGCTGTAAAAAACTACCCATGGGGAGATCTCATAGTAGAGGCGATGGCAAAGGGTGAAATAGATGCCGCAGTTGGCCCTCCTGCACTTGCTGTTGTTACAGAACACGCCTTTGGTGCGAAGATTGCAATCCCACCCTATATGCTCTGGCCCAATAATCCAGGTTATGGAATAGTTGCAGAGGAAGGTTTTATCAAAGATAATCCTGAAATCATTGAGAGGTTTCTTAAACTTCATGAGTATGCAAGCAACTTCATAAGGACAGATCCCATCAGTGCCGCAAAGATAGCATCAAGAGTAGTTGGTGTTGTTGACGAAAGATTTGTCCTCGATACCTATAAAATCTCTCCAAAATATTGCGCAAGCATCTCAAAAGATTATATCGAATCTACAATGGCGTTTGTTCCTGTTCTCCATAGACTTGGATATATATCAAAGATATTAACTCCTCAAGATATCTTTGACCTGCAATACATAAGGAAGACCCACTCTGACCCACCACACTATTAAAAGAGACGGATTTTACTTGACATGTTTTTGAAGACTTATGTATAAATTACAGACATGCATGAATTATATTTCCCTTTAAATTATCTTCCAATCCTGATATTTCTCTTGATAGCTGTAGCATTTGGTATTGGTACATTAATCATCGGTTACATCTTCAGACCACGGAGGCCCTACGATCTTAAACTCATGCCATATGAATCCGGGATTAACCCTGTAGGTGAGCCTCGATACATGTTCTCCGTGCGATTTTATATTATTGCTATGCTTTTTGTGATATTCGATGTAGAGGCTGTGTTTCTTTATCCATGGGCAGTTGTCTATGATAAGATAGGGCTTTATGGATTCGTAGAGATGTTCATCTTTATAGCCATACTCCTCGTAGGTTATCTCTATGCATGGAAAAAGGGGGCACTTACATGGGATTAAATAACAGTTACAAGTTACAAGTTATAAGTGATAAGTTAAAAAATAAAGAAGACTCCGAACTCCTGACTCTGAACTCTCGACTAAATACATTGAGAGAGGTAGAAGAAGGAGTAAGAGTGATTCCAGGAGCAAACACAATTATTACCACCATTGATAAGGTTATTAACTGGGGAAGGAAATCCTCACTATGGCCTGTGACATTTGGACTTGCATGCTGTGCAATAGAGATGATGACCACAGGTTCGTCTCACTATGACCTTGACCGTTTTGGTGTGATTTTTAGGGGTTCACCGAGACAGGCTGATCTGATGATTGTAGCGGGTACTGTCACTAAAAAGATGGCACCGATTGTAAGGAGAGTATATGATCAGATGCCCGAGCCAAGATATGTGATATCTATGGGAAGCTGTGCATGCTCGGGAGGTATATTTGATACCTATGCTGTTGTTCAGGGATGTGATACCTTTATTCCTGTGGATGTGTATGTTCCGGGTTGTCCACCAAGACCTGAGGCACTTATGGAAGGGATAATAAAACTTCAGGAGAAGATAGAGAAAGAATATTTTAGATGGAGCCCATTGAGATAAAAAATTAAATGCAAAATTTAAAATGCAAAAATCAAAATTAGGGAAGATGGAACCTTTAGAAATTGCTGAGAAGGTAAAAGAGAAGTTCCCCGATGAGGTTGTGGATATAACCCACTTTAGTGACCAGGTCTCGGTGGCTGTCAGGAAAGACAGGATAGTTGACATATGCAGATACCTCCATGATGATGCAGAACTTCATTTCGATTATCTTTCAGATTTGTGTGGCGTAGATTATCTCGGTAAAAAGACACCGAGATTCGAAGTCGTCTATAATCTGTATTCAATAAAATACCGTCACAGGATAAGACTCAAGGCTCAGGTCTCAGAAGAGTCTCCTGAAATAGATTCTGTTATCTCTGTCTGGAGGAGTGCAGACTGGCACGAGAGAGAGGCATATGACATGTTTGGCATCACCTTTGAGGGCCATCCTGATTTAAGGCGAATACTTATGCCTGAAGACTGGGAAGGGCATCCATTGAGAAAGGACTACCCGCTAAACGATTTAGAGAGGGAATACAGGGGATACGAGGAATTAAAAGAACTCCATAGCCATGATGATGAATGGATGATAAGAAGCGGAAAGAAGGATTGAAGGGATAAGGATTGAAGGATTAAATAAAGTTATAAGGCATGGCAGAGATAGAGAAGATAATACAGACAAAAGAGCTCACAGTCAATGTAGGTCCCCAGCATCCAGCTACACACGGAGTCCTCAGGCTTGTCCTTGAACTCGATGGTGAGACTGTTGTTAAATGCACACCTCATGTAGGCTATCTACATAGAGGCATTGAAAAACTCTCAGAACACAGAAGTTATCTTCAGATAATACCACTTACAGACCGCCTTGACTACATCTCCTCCATGACTAACAATATAGGTTATTGCATTGCTGTGGAGCGTCTTTTCGGTATCACCGTAACAGAACGGGCTAACTTTATCAGAACCATAACTGCAGAGATGGCACGTATATCCAGCCATCTCCTGTGGCTTGCTACACATGCCCTCGATATAGGGGCGATGACCGTATTTCTTTATTGCTTTAGGGAAAGGGAGTGGATACTTGACCTCTTTGAAATGCTCTGTGGTGCAAGGCTTACTGTAAGTTATCCAAGGATTGGAGGAGTAAGGAATGATGTTACACAACAGTGGCTTGATAGTCTCTATAAATTTACAGAGGAGTTTTTAGGAAGGATAGAGGAGTACGAAACCCTTATTGATCAAAACCGTATATGGTTACGGAGGACAAAGGGCATCGGCGTAATCTCTGCTGAAGAGGCTATAAACTGGGGTCTGAGCGGTCCAACACTCAGGGGCTCTGGTGTCCCCTATGACGTAAGAAAATTTGCACCTTATGCCGCCTATGACAAGGTTAAATGGGAGATTCCGATAGGTAAAAATGGTGATGTGTATGACCGTTATCGTGTAAGGATGGAGGAACTAAGGCAGTCAAACTCCATTATAAGACAGTGTATAGAAAAGATGCCAGAAGGTCCCATAATGGCAGAATACCCCAAGTTTACCCTTCCACCAAAGGATAAGGTAATGAGTGATATGGAGCATCTCATCCATCACTTTATCCTTATTACTAAGGGGCCTCTGACAGTTCCTGAGGGAGAGATATATGTATCAACAGAGGTTCCAAAAGGCGAACTTGGTTTTTATATCGTTAGTGATGGCACAGGAAGACCCTACAGGATGAAGATCAGAGCACCTTCTTTTGTCCATGCATCTGTTCTCCCGAGGCTCTGCGTGGGAGGACTCGTCGCGGATGTTATCGCAAACATCGGAACTATAGATATTGTGCTTGGGGAATGTGATAGATGAATGAACTTCAAAATTAATTTGCTATATGTTCAGCGAGACAGCCATAAAAGAACTCAATGAGATAAAGACAAAATACCAGACACCCTTAGGTGCGATTATGCCTTCCCTTTATATTGCACAGAGGGAATATGGATGGCTCAGTCCTGAGGCCCTTAAAGATGTCTCAGAGATAATTGGTGTTCCAGCGGCGATAGCAAAGGGTGTAGCGAGCTTCTACACAATGTATAAACACGAACTGATGGGAAGAAATCTAATACAGCTGTGCACAAATGTGTCGTGTATGATCCTCGGTGCTGAGAGTCTGCTTGAATATCTGAAGAAAAAACTGGAGATAGATGTTGGTGAGACTACAGCAGATGGAAGATTTTCCCTCCTGATTGCAGAATGCATAGGTGCATGCAGTGATGCTCCTGCAATGTTGGTGAACGAAGATCTACATGAAAATCTCACTGAGATAAAAATAAAGGAAATACTGGCTAAATATAGTTAGGGGTTCGGAGTTGAGAGTTTAGAGTTATGGAAAAGATATTATTAAAGAACATAGAGAACCCAGATTCTGCAGATATCGATTTTTATATTAAGCAAGGTGGTTATCAGTCTCTCCCGAAGGCTCTTGGGATGACCCCCTCAGATATTATAGAGATGGTAAAAAGATCAGGGCTCAGGGGTCGTGGTGGTGCTGGATTTCCTGCAGGCATGAAGTGGTCATTTGCAGCATGCGATACAAAGACTCCTAAATATCTTCTCTGCAATGCAGATGAAGGTGAGCCAGGGACATTCAAAGATAAACCTATCCTTGAGAGAAAACCCCATTTATTGATAGAAGGAATGGTTATATCTGCCTATGCGATTGGTGCAGAATATGGCTATATATATCTTAGAGGTGAATACCCGAAGGCAAAAGGAATATTAGAGAAGGCTATATCACAGGCTTATGAAAGAGGCTATCTCGGAGATAATATTACAGGCAGAGGGATAAGATTCCATTTATCGGTTCATCAAGGAGCAGGGGCATACATATGTGGAGAAGAGACTGCACTTATAGACTCTCTTGAGGGAAAGAGGGGGCAACCGAGGATAAAACCTCCATTCCCTGTGAATGTCGGTGCATGGGGGATGCCGACTGTGGTCAATAATGTTGAAACCCTCTCAAACATACCGCTGATAATAGAGATAGGTCCGGAAGGGTATTCTAAGATAGGCTCACCTGATTGTCCTGGTCCAAAGATATACTGTGTTAGTGGACATGTAAATAGACCAGGGATATACGAACTTCCTATGGGTACATCCTTGAGAGAGCTTATTTATACACATGCTGGTGGTATAAGGAATGGCAGGAGACTCAAGGCTGTTGTCCCAGGAGGTATATCTACACCAGTATTGCCTGCTGATGCAATAGATGTGGCTATGGACTTTGTCTCTATGACAAAGGCAGGAAGCATGCTCGGCTCAGGTGCTACCATTGTAATGGATGCGACTACCTGTATGGTCAAGGTTGCGTGGCGGGCATTAAAATTTTTTGAACACGAATCATGTGGGAAGTGTACACCATGTAGAGAAGGCACTGGATGGCTCAGACAGATTCTCCAGAGGATTGAAGATGGCAGAGGCAGGGACGGAGATATTGAACTACTCAATGATGTTTCAGATAACATTCTGGGAAAGACTTTCTGCCCTCTTGGGGATGCGGCAGCTATGGTTGTTAAGTCTATGCTAAAACATTTTAAAAAAGAGTTCGAGGAGCATATAAAAAGGACACATAGTGCTGAAGTGCTGAAGTAACTTCATATCTTCAGACTTCAGAGCTTCAGTTCTAATATCCCATGATTACCATAACTATAAATGACCGTGAGATAAGGCTTGAAAAGCAGGTCACTGTCCTTGAGGCTGCAAGAAAGGCAGGTATAAAGATACCAACATTCTGCTACCATGAACAGCTTGAGCCTTACGGTGGTTGCAGACTCTGCCTTGTCGAGGTAGAAAGGATGCCAAAGCTTCAGACCGCCTGCACCCTGCTGGTTACTGATGGAATGGTTGTAAGGACAGAATCTGAGACCATATCGAATGTCCGCAGGGGAATACTGGAATTTCTGCTTATAAATCATCCACTTGACTGCCCTTATTGCGATAAGGCAGGTGAATGTGACCTCCAGGACCTTGTAAAACAATACGGTGCCCATAGTGGACGCTACACGGAGAGAAAAAGAAAAGTACCTACGAGTTTTGAGGACCCAATACTTGCAAGGAATATGGAAAGGTGTATTTTATGCACAAGATGTGTCAGGATGTGTGATGGGGTGCAGGGTGCCTCTGCTATTGCAGTCGTGGGTAGAGGAGGTCACTCGAGGATTGAACCATTCTCAGGAGGAAGATACAACTGCGAGTACTGCGGGAACTGTCTGACGGTCTGTCCTGTAGGGGCAATATTGAACCGCCTTTACCTGCATAGTTACAGACCATGGCAGATAGATAGAGAGGTAGAGACAATATGCCCTTACTGTGGTGTAGGGTGTTCCTTCAAAATACAGATAAGGGATAACGCAATTAAAAGAGTAGTACCTCAGATCGGTCTTGGAATAAATGATGGTCTTTTATGCTCGAAGGGTTATTTTGGATACGAATTTATAAGTGCTCCAGAACGACTCAGGGCACCACTGATACGAAAAAATGGGGGTCTCGAACCAGCAACATGGGATGAGGCACTCAGTCTTGTTGCAAGGCGATTAAAGGAGATAAAGGGGGAATATGGTGGCAACGCCATAGGTGGTATTGCCTCGACAAGATGCACAAATGAAGAAAATTATATCTTCCAGAAGTTTATGAGGGTGGTCATCGGGAGTAACCATATAGATTCGGCTGCAAGGCTCGGTTTTGCAGGTGCACAGAGATACATTGAAGATATTTTAGGGCAGGGTGTAACAGCGAACACAATCAGGGGGGTAAAAAACTCCGATGTTATCCTTGTTATAGGAGGAGATCCGACTGCTATAAATCCGATACTCGGTCTCCAGATAAGGGCATCTTTCAGGACAGGTGGTAAGGTAATAGTTATAGGTTATGCAAAGGGCCTAAAGAGGTTCAGTTCCCTTGAGATAAGACCTCCTGTATACATGGAATCTGATATCATCGAAAGGCTCCTATGCGACCTCTTTGCCACAAAAGGTTTGAGCGGAGAAAAACCGATTATAGAAGAAAGGATTCAGGGGATCGCAGAGTCTTATAAAGGTATTAAGGGAATCGGAGATCGCGGAGCAATTCTTGCAGAGGAGATTGAAAGAGCAAAAGAGTTGTTAGAAAAGGGGCAGGCGATATCTATTATTATCGGTAAGGATATTGTTCAGAGAACCGATGGTAGCAGGTCACTCTTTGCCATTGCAGCATTGAGTTATCTTCTTGATGCCAGGCTCTATCTCACATCAGAGAGACCCAATGACCAGGGGGTTATGGATATGGGATGCCTCCCTGATATGCTCCCAGGCTATAGACCCATTTCTATAGGAGACTTCAGAAGAAGGTTTGAATCTCAATGGAATGCACCTATCCCTGAGAAAGAAGGGCTCACACTCATGGAGATATTTGAGGCTGCTTCTTCAGGTTCTATGAAAACCCTTTATGTTATGGGTGAAAATCCGGCATTCAATCTCCCAGATAGTTCCTTTATTGAGAGAGCTCTCAGTTCTCTCGATTTTCTTGTGGTTCAGGATATATTCCTTACAGAGACAGCGAAGATGGCAGATGTTGTTCTTCCAGCACTTGGATGGTCAGAAAAGGATGGGACATTTACTAACCTCGAGCGAAGGATACAGAGAGTGAGAAAGGCAGTGACAGGAACAGGAATGGAGGACTGGAGGATAATCTCTGAGGTCTCAAAAAAGATGGGTTATCGGATAGACTATTCATCCTCGGAAGAAATAATGGAGGAGATCTCGCGGGTTTCTCCCCTTTATCGTGGGATTCAGTCAGAGGAGATCGATAAAGGTGACCTTCTCTGGCCCTATAAAGGAGAACCCTTAAGAGGTGAGGTGCGAGAGTTACCTGTAGGTGTTGAGAGTCGGAAGGAGCGTCTACGGAAAGATGGAGTCATATATCTTATCGTTGATACACCTCTCTTTCACTCAGGGACAATGTCGAGAAGGTCACCTGCATTGAGAAAGATATGTCCTGACGCAGTCTTAAAGGCTAATCCGATGCTCCTTAAAAGGCTTGACATCTCACAGGGAGATATCGTGAAAGTGACTTCTGATCGCTCATCGATTGTAGTAAAGGTAGGTATAGAACCAGACATCCCTGAGGATGTGGTTGCGTTAAGCAATAACTTTGAAGGTGTAGAGGCTTACAGGCTTTTTGGTTATATCCTTGATTCTATCACCAAGGCACCTGGTATTGAAGGATGCGAGGTTTTTATTGAAAGAGTGTCACATAAGTAGGAGGCGGGACAAGAATGTCCCGCCTATCGTAACGGGTAAATAGCCAAACCAAACCGATAGGCGGGGTTTTCTAACCCCGCTAGAGTTGATCATGGATTATGGTTTGAGGGAATAAATTGATCCCAGAAGAAACAATGCGTATTCTTATAGATATTGGCATAGTTCTGATAAAGATTGCAATCGTTGTGGCATTCGTCCTGTTTAATGCAGCATATCTCAGTTATTTTG